>DASWLJ010000284.1:0-18035 GCA_036396185.1 Bathyarchaeia archaeon
AGGGCCTCCCTAGACGCGGGGTTCAGCAGCCTGGTGGGCGAGGCTGAGAAGCTCCAGGCCAGGATCGACGACATCAAGGGGCAGCTGAGCTTGGTTAAGGACAGGGATCCCCTCATCAAGGAGAGGGGGGACATGCAGGCCAAGCTGAGCACTCTTGAACTGTACCTCTCCTGGGCCTACGGAAGGTTCAGCCCGGAGCGGCTTGGCCAGGAGGTTAGCTGGCACTGGCTGGATCTGGCCACGGTGACCGGTGTAGGCGACCTCATGGGCGTCTACAGGCGGGTCTACAACAGGTGGACACCCAACTCGTCCGTCTACTTCGCCAACACGGGCTAGTCACCGTGCCTTTTCCTGAGGGGCGGCGACAGCCGAACCATGGTCAGCATGCGCTCTAATATGTCCACCCACTCGGCCATCTCAGCCTCCAGAGCCCTTGGGCTTAGGACGCCGGCTGGCGGGCCCCTCCCTATCTCCCTCGCCGCCTTGGCCCGGTAGACTGTGAGCATCCTGTCGCCGAAGCGGCCCACCTCCCAGAAGTCCTCGGTGAGGAACACCACCATGGGGACCCTGAGGGCACCCAGGATGCGCAGCTCGTCCTGGAGCTCCTCTGAGGCCTCCCTGTCAATGACCCTAAGGCGCACCTGTGGGCCCGCGGCGTCGGCGATCTTCCTGAGCATGGGGCCCTGCCTGGCGCAGTCGTGGCACCAGATGCCACCATACATGAGGACGTTGAGCTCCCTGGCCCAGCCACGGAGCCGCTCCGCTTGCTCTGGCGTCAGTTCGGGCAGCCTCTCCGCGGTCTCCCTCCACCTCGCGGCCTTCTCCTGGTCGGACTCGGCGATGAACTCGTCGTAGGGCTTGGCCATATCGAAGCGGCGTTTCCAGAACTCGGCTCTCTTGTCGTAGTAGGTCGGCTTCTCGGTCACGTCGATTTGGTGAGGGCCCGCGCAATATATTGGTTAGCCTACAACCTGCTCGTAGACGTCCAAGTACTGACGCACCACCTTCTCGGTGCTGTACCTCTTCAGGATGGCCTCCCTGGCGGCGGCCCCCATCCGCCTGAGCTTGTCCCTGTCGGCGTGGAGATCCAGTATCTTCTCGGCTATGTCCTCCGGGTGCTTCAGGGGCACCAAGAAGCCGGTGCGGCCATCCTCAATGATCTCAGGCACGCCGCCCACCCTGGTGGCTATCACGGGGAGGCCGGTGCTCATGGCCTCCAGGATGGTGAGGGGGGCGCTCTCCGTCTCGCTGGGCAGCACCAGCGTGTCCGCGCACCTGAGGAGCTCGGGTACGTCGCTCCTGTAGCCGGTGAGGGTGATGTTCCCGCGCAGGTCCATCTTGTCGATGAGGCGCTCGATGCCGTGCCTCTCTGGGCCGTCGCCTATGAGCATCAGCCTGGCGTCCGGGGCCTTCTTGGTGACCATACACATGGCGTAGACGGTGTCCTCGACGCGCTTCACGGCCCTGAAGTTGCTGACGTGGGCCACCACGATGTCGCGTTCAGGCTGCTCCATGAGCTCGCAGGGCGCGGGGTGGTATGTGTCGGTGTCCACGAAGTTGGGTATCACCCTGATCTCCTTGGCGATCCCCAAGGTCTGCTTCGCCTCCTCCGCCATGAACTTGGACACGGCGGTCACCGCGTCCGCCTGCTCTATGCTGAAGGTGTTGACGGGCTCGTAGCTGGGGTCGCCGCCCAGGATGGTTACGTCGCTGCCATGCAGCGTCACCACGTAGGGCTTCCCCGTGAGGCCCCTGCTCAGGTAGGCTGCCGTGGCGTGGGGGATGCTGTAGTGGACGTGTAGGAGGTCTAAGCCATGTTTCTTTGTGACCCGGCTCATCTCGCTGCCCAGGGCGATGGTGTAGGGCGGGTACTTGAAGAGGGGGTACTCTAGAACGCTCACCAGGTGCACGTACACATTCTCAGGGTCCACGCCCTGGATGGCCACGGGCCGCTCGTAGGTTATGAAGTGGGCCTCGTGGCCCCGCTTGGCGTACTCGACGCCCAGCCTGGTGGCCAGGATTCCGCTTCCCCCCACTGTGGGGTAACATGTGATGCCTATCTTCATGGGTTCACCGGCTACGTTGATCAGAAAGAAAGGATGGGATAAAAAGGTGAGCTAGGTTCCCTTCATGCGCTTCTCGACGCCAAGGATGGCGGCGATCTGGCCCTCGTGGTGGATGATCTCGCTGACGGCGAGCATCAGGTAGAACTCCGTGGGCTTCTTGCCGTAAAACCAGTCCATCTCCTTCTTCAGGTCCTCGTCCTTGAGGCCGCCTAGGAGCTTCGCGACGTTCTTCTTGCCGTCCTCGATGTCCTTCATTATCTTCTCCAGGCTGTAGCCCTTGTTCCCCACGTAGTCCTTGGGCCAACCCTTAGGCTCGTAGTTCTTGTCTCCCTTCACGATCTTGGGGATGAAGCCGTTTAGCTCGCTGCTCAGGTGGGTGAGTATCCACCTGATGGTGTTTGCTTCCTTGCAGCTCTGCCAGTCCAGTTGCTCCGGCTTCAGGTCCTTGGTCGCGTTACCCAGGCGCATGAAGCCGACCTCGGCGAAGGCCTTGATGGCCTCGACTCTGCACGACACATCTATCACCAGAATAGTGTGGTAATTGGATTGCGACCGACGCCTATAAAGATAATTTTTATGAGAAAAATGAGGTTTACTTGAGGAAGTTTGGGTCCTTCTCCTTGAGGCGCTTAACGGTGCCCCTGATGAAGGCGAGCTGACCCCTGTGGTGGTACAGCTCCCCGATGTAGGCGAATACTCCCGTCTTCCGCTTCTGCTTGCCTCCCCAGAGGGGTATCTCCTCCTCCAGCTGCTCGTCCTTGAGCTTGCCGAGGCCCTCCACGGCGGCCTTCTTGCCGGCCTTGATGTCCTTCATCATCTTCTCCAGGCCGTAGGCCTGGTCCTTGTAGTCGGCTGGCCAGCCCTTGGGGCTCCAGTTGGGGTCCGCCTTGACGATGCGGGGTATGCTCACGTTCACGATCCTGCTCAGGTGGTTGAGTAACCACTGGATATTGTTGGACTCCGGGGTGAGCTTGTACATGAACTCCTTCTCGCCCAGGTTCTCGACGTGCCTGTCCAGGCTGTCGATGACGTACCCGAGCTGCTCTGCGAGGATTGACGATTTGTCTCCCATAAAAACACCATGATCAGGGTTGAGCGGGCCGCTTATAACCCGTTCCCTCGGCTACGCCTTCCTCATCTTCTCAACGAAGCCTACGAGGTACTCCACCGTCTTCTCGTAGAGCTGCCTCCCCTTCTCGGCTGAGCCCCGCGTGGGGTCCCCCATGAAGCCGCTGGGCTCCACCTCCTCGGACCAGTAGTAGACGCTCTGAGGGTGGCCTTCGAAGATGTGGGTGCCGTAGCTCCTGGTCTCCATGCCCTCAAGCGGCTGGTTCAGGGGCTTGAGTTCGGCCCTGCTCATGTCCACCAGCTCCGGGTGCAGGTGCAGCATAACCGAGGTGACGGGCTCGCCGCCGTGGCCCATCCTTAGGCCCGGCCCCCAGAAGTCCTTAGGGATCATCTGGGTCACGACGCCCCAGACATGGATGACGGCGCAGAGGGCCCCCGCCTCCTCCCTGAGCCTGTAGGAGACCTCCCTGAGGGCGGGTAGGTTGTCGCCGCCGTGGGCGCTGAAGAAGATGATCTTCCTGAAGCCGCTTCTGGCCAAGCCCAGGCAGGCCTCGTAGACGTACCGGCTCAGGGTCTCCATGCTCACCGTCATGGTGCCTGGGAAGTGCTTGTAGGGCTCGGATACGCCGAAGGGGATCACGGGGGTGATGGGGACGCCGGTTCTCTCCCCCACGTCCCTGGCCGCCGCCTCGGCTAGAAGGTAGCAGCAGCCCACGGGCTTGTGGGCGCCGTGGGGCTCCATGCTACCAAGGGGCACGATGACGGTGTCGCCGGCCTCTTCTCTTATGGTGACCCAGCTCTTATGGTGCAGGTAGAAGGACAATGGTCGTCGGTTGAGGGTCAGCGCCTCGGTTTATAGAGCTTGCGAGGTGCCCATTCGGAGACTAAAATAAATTTCCTAGAGACGGCGCCGCGTCTGGCCTAAAAATAAAGGATTAGGGTTGTATCGGTGCCTGCACCTCGGTCATGATATCGTCTGGCGCAAACGTGTTAGGGTCGTTGAGGTACAGGTCCCTCATAGGGCCCACGATCAGCAGGCCCTTCTCCGCCGCGTAGCCGTGGAGCCTCTGGTACGCCTGACCGATGGTCTCGTAGCTGCCCCTGTGGACTAGGCTCACGACCCTGGCCGGCTCCAGGTTGCGGACCTCCACGGCGGGGTCTTCCACCGCCACCTTCCCCGTCACCGGGACGGCTACCTCGATGTCGGCGCCTTCCTCCCTGTAGTCCTCGTCGTGGTAGATGGTCATCACGGGGCCCACCATCTTTACGAAGTTGCGCCTGTTCTCGGGGGCGTTGAGCACCGTCATCAGGTCGCCTATCAGCTTCCCTATGGTGGTGTCGTAGCTGCCCGTCTCCCGTTTGCTGAGGACACGCAGCCTAGGCACATCCTTGACCACTGGTTCGCTCATGGTCGTCTTCATCATCTCCTTGTTATTCCTGAGCAACGACACTGCCCTCTGGAGCCTAGCGAGCTCCGTCTCAGCGTCCCTTAGGCGGCTACTTAGGAGCCTCCCCACGGTCTCGGCGTCGCCGTTGGCCTCGGCCTCAAAGTAGGAGGCCATCTCCTCCACGGTGAACCCCAGGTCGGCCAGGTGCCTGATCTTGACGCCGGCCCCTATCTGGTCGCCCGTGTAGTACCTGTAGCCGGTGAAGGGGTCCTTGGCGCCGGGGACCAGTAGCCCCTTGGCGTCGTAGTAGCGGAGAGCCTTCTGGGTGAGGCGCGTGACGACGCTGAACCTGCCGATGGGTATCTGGTCGAGTGTCATCGCTCAACACCTCTGACGCGGCCCGGCTTCTAACGGCTTGGAGTCTGCCACAGGGTAGGGTTCGGGCAGCCGGAGTTATTTGTTGCTCCATCGTCTCTGGAACGCGGGTCGGTTCAATGAACGATGTGTGCGGCGCATCATCGAGCATTATTAAATTATTTTAACGGCTTCGAGTCGCCTTAACTGTAACTGGAGGCTCAACGTTGTTCAGAGCGCGTGCCTGGGTGAAACTGTTGCTGGCGGTCTCCCTGTCATTCGCCGCCACGGCTCCAGCCGCCCTGTGCTCCTCCGGCCCGAGCCCGAGACTCGCGTGCCGGCTGGTCTACGACCCCGTGAACGAGAGGCTCATGATGTTCGGGGGCATGCATGAGGGATCGCAGGCTCAGGTATTTGAAGACACGTGGATATTTGACTGGGGGACGGAGTCGTGGAGGCCTCTGGAGGTTGAGCTCCATCCACCGCCACGCATGGATTACGGAATGGTGTATGTCCCTGAGCTTGAGGGCTTCATCCTCTTCGGGGGGTGGAACACGGGAGGTTGGCTGGGGGACACATGGCTCTACGACTGCGCCTCTCAGACTTGGACCGAGCTTCATCCCGTCGCGGCGCCTGAAGCTAGGAACAGCTTCGGGTTCTGCTGCGACGAGGCGAACGGCGTCGTTGTTCTCTACGGGGGCTACACGGATGCCCTACCCGACATGGGTGACACGTGGCTCTACGATTACTCAGCCAACACCTGGACGGAGGCCTCCCCAGAGGTAAGCCCACCAGCCCTGTACGGGTGCGAGATGATCTACGACCCATCCACGGGGGCCGTGCTCCTGTTCGGAGGCCACTACTACGAGAACGACAGGGACTTCTTCGTGAGAAGCGTCTGGGAGTACGACGCGGCCGTTAATATGTGGACCGAGCGACCGACTCAGAGCGGGCCATCCGAGAGGTACTGGCAAAACACGGCGCATAACGCCGAGGACGGTACCGTGATAATCTTCGGGGGGAGGCGCCTCGGGAGCCAGTACGACGACTCCTGGCTCTACAGTCAAGGTGACGACAGCTGGACGAGGCTCAACGTGGCTCACCGACCACGGTCCAGGTTCCAGTCAGCCTTCGCCTACGACCCGGGGCACGACGCGGCCGTGCTGTTCGGCGGCTTCACCTTTGAGAACCGCCAGAGCTTCGGTGACACCTGGATACTCGACCTCTCCCAGGAGAGCCCGGACTGGAGGCAACCGAGCGCTGCGACCCAACCTGAGAGCGCGCCTGCCTCGGGTATAGGCGGTTTCCCCGTTGAGGCCATCCTGTTAGGGATGTTTGCAATGTTTCTGCTGTGCACACTTCCTTCATCCCTGCACGTGCGTCACAAAATCGATGTTTACGAGCCATGATTCATAAGTAGCAGGTTTTTAATGTTCATCTCCATTTAAAAAACACGTGAAATATGCGTTTTTTCTCCTTGTCATACTTCTTTCAACAGCCATACAGTCGCCGTCATCGCTCGCTGCCGACTCTCCCAGCCCCACGGAGAGATACGGCGCAGCCATGGTGTACGATGAATCGAACAAGAGACTCATACTCTTCGGGGGCAGCAATTGGGACGAAGACGTATTCTACGACGACACGTGGGCCTACAACTACAGCTCCAACACGTGGGTGGAGCTCAACCCCGCGGTTCGGCCTCCCCCAAGGTTCAACCCGGGGGTAGCGTACATCGCCGACCAGCAGGCGATCCTCGTCTTCGGCGGTTACAAGCCCCCCGAGCACCACCTCAGCGACACCTGGCTGTTCGACGTGAAGACGGATACGTGGCGAGAGCTGACGCCCTCGAACAGCCCCACTCCGAGGAGCAGCGTGGGCATGGCCTACGACGCCAAGAACAGGAGAGTGATCCTCTTCGGGGGCAGCAGCAACGCGGAGTACCCTCACTCCGACACGTGGGCATACGACTTTGAGTCGAACAGCTGGACGGAGATGCATCCGTCTGTCTCCCCCAAGCCCCAGTACGGCGTCGGGATGGTGTACGACTCCGTGAACGAGCGGGTCCTGCTCCTTGAGGGCCACTGGGTCACCAGGGACGAGAGCGGCAGGGTGAGGGACGGCTACGATGGTGGCCTCTACACCTACGACATCGCCGCGGACACGTGGAGGCTGGTCGAGTCCTCGGCCCCCCGTGGACGGTACTGGTACTCTACGGCGTACGATACCCACCTGGGGCGGATGATAGTGTTCGGCGGCATCAGGTGGATCGGGGGGTACGGGAACATGTACGACGAGACATGGGTCTACGACTCTTTAGCAAACACGTGGTCCGAATCCGGTGAGGTGGGGCCCGAGAAGAGGTACATATCGGCCATGGCTTACGACCAGGGCAACAAGGTGACCGTACTCTTCGGCGGCGCGGTCGTCATCGGCGACGCGCCTGGAGGAGGCGATCTGAGGGAATACTACTCTGACACCTGGGTCCTCAACGCCACACTCGGGTGGCGCGAGCTTATCGAGTCCGCGGCCCCGGCGGAGCCGCCCGAGGCGGAGGAGCCTGAGGCGGACTCAGGCATCCCGGCGTATCCCTTTGTCTCGGTGTCGATTGGCCTCGGCGCGGCCCTCCTGTTCCTGAAGAGGAAGAGGCCTTCAAGCCGCTGAGAATGTCTGCCCCGGGGGAGACTCCCAGCATATATAGGGTCCCGGGGACAAACGTTTGTCGATGAGCAAGCAGGACCTCCGTAAGGAGCTGAAGGAGTACTACACGGCCAAGCGGAAGCCTGAGCTGGTGGACGTGCCCGAGGGCGTGTTCCTCACCATCGTGGGGCAGGGCGACCCCAACGGCGAGGAGTACCATGAGGCCATGATGGCCCTCTACGGGGCCGCGTACACTCTGAAGTTCAGGCAGAAGGAGCAGGGCAGAGACTTCACGGTCATGGGCCTGGAGGGGCTCTGGTGGACCGACGACATGGTCTTCAATGCCAGTGATCCGGCGAACAGGGCCAGGTGGCGGTGGAAGAGCATGATCAGGCAGCCCGACTGGGTGACCCAGAAGATGCTGGACGAGGTACTGCCCGAGCTCCGCGAGAAGAGGGGCGGCAAGGTGGACCAAGTGAAGCTGGAGAGGTTCCACGAGGGGCTGAGCGCACAGGTGATGCACCTCGGCCCCTACAGCGAGGAGGGCCCCACCATAGTGATGCTCCACGGGTGGGTGAAGGAACGGGGCCTCAGGCTTCGGGGCGACCACCATGAGATATACCTAAGCGACCCGCGGCGAACGGCGCCTGAGAAGATCAGGACCATCCTGAGGCACCCCGTGGAGAAGGCTTAGCCCCAGGTTTATTTACTGGGGCGCCGGTCATAGTGCCCTGTTGGACCCTGCGATCCTGACCCTGCTGCTGCCCATCGCCAGCCTCACGTGCCTCAACATGGCGATCCGCCTCTCCGTGGGCCGATCGAAGACGAGGTGGGGCGTCATAGCGTTCAACTACCTGACGGGCGCCCTCATAAGCCTCGCCCTAGTGCTGATGGGAAGCGGATTTACGGCTAGCCCATTCACCCTGGCCCTGGGCGCGGCCACGGGGGCCCTGTACACGGGGGGCATGTTCCTCAACATGACCACAATGGGACGTAGCGGCGCATCCATAGCGGCCTCGGTGTCCCAGCTCAGCGTCGCGGTGCCTGTGGCCGCGTCGGTGCTCGTCTACGGTGAGAGCCTGGGGGGCCTGCAGCTCCTCGGGGTCACGGTTGCGGTCGCGGCCCTGCCCTTCCTAGCCCACAAGAAGAGGAGCGACAGGAACGGCCCGGTGGACAGCGGCTTGGTGCCGCTGATGGTGGTGATGCTTGTGGTTCAGGGCTTCGCGCAGCTCAGCAGCAAGGTCCTGGTCGCCTCTGGCTTAGAGGCGGAGAGGAACGCGTTCTTCCTCACCGTGTTCACGTCGGCCACCCTGCTGACGACGCCTCTGGCCATCAGGGCGAGGGGCCAGGTGTCCCTCCCGAGGGACGCTGGCCTGGGCTTCGGAGTCGGAGCCCTCAACATGCTCACCAACGTGAGCGTCCTGCTGGCCCTGAGGAGCATCCCCGCGAGCCTCTTCTTCCCCCTGAACGGCTCAGGTGGCCTGATGCTCACAGCCTTCGCCGCGGCGCTGCTGTTCAGGGAGCGGATCAGCGGGGTTAACGCCTTGGGGGTGGCCCTGACTCTGGCCGCCGTGGCGCTCATCAACCTGTGAGCCGGGTAATCCGTTTATACCCTGCGCAGCCATGGTTCAGGCATGAGTCTACTGAGAGAGAAGACGCAGCGCCTCGTAGAGGCCGTGGCGGAGGAGTACCCTGCGGTGATAGGTCTGCACTCTGTGAGCCTCACCGATCCCGATGCGTCGTTCTCCCTGAACCCCGACGAGGCGTTCCCCACAGCCAGCATCATCAAGGTGCCCGTGCTCCTGGAGTTCTACAGGCAGGCCGAGGAAGGGACGCTGGACCCCTTGGAGGTCAGGCCGCTGAGGGAGGAGGACAAGGTGGGGGGCAGCGGCGTCCTCCAGCACCTGGGCGCAGGCTCAACGTCCATGACGCTGGAGGATTACGCGAGGCTGATGATCAACCTGAGTGACAACTCGGCCACCAACGTGGTCATCGACCTGGTTGGTATGGATAACGTCAACGGGCTCCTGGAGCACCTCGGCTTGGAGACTACCAGGCTGGTCCGCAGGATGCAGGCCAAGGGCTTGGACCCTGACAGGGTTGAGAACCTGTCCACCCCCAGGGAGCTAGCCAGGCTCATGGAGCTGATCCACCGTCGAGAGGGGCTTAGCGGCTACGTGTGCGAGAAGGCTCTGAACGCGCTGAAGCTGGATAAGAACGGAGTCATCAGTGACGCGGTGCCGGCCGGCATAGCCGTGGCTGACAAGAGCGGTTGGATGGGGGGCGTCGAGTGCGACACAGGCATAGTCTACCTCCCCACGCCCTACGCTGTGGCTGTCATGGCGAAGAACGCGCCGTCCTGGGACCATGGCGGCCTGGAGGCGAAGGAGACCCTCAGGGAGATTGCGTCAGCGGTCCACGAGTACTACGAGAATGCCGGTACCGCCACCAGGTACGGCAGAAGGAGCAGGTAAGGACGGGAAAACCATAAACGAGACATAGGGCTGCGGAGCTGTAGTACCAAAACATGGATATTTGACCTCGTAATAGGAGACGGTAATAGGAGTAGGTGACAATGGGAGGAGAAGACGATGACGTTCCAGGGCAGAGTGGAGGAGCTGGAGAACTTCATCTTCAGGCGCATGGGCGAAGCCGAGGTGATAGGCCTCAGCGTCGCCACCGTAGAGGACGGCAGGGTGACCTACAAGCGGGGCATAGGATTCAGTAATTTTGAGAAGGGCACCAGCGTCACACCGAGAACCACGTTCTGCATAGGCAGCGTGAACAAGAGCTTCACGGCCCTCGCCGTGATGCAGCTAGTGGAGAAAGGGCTGCTCAGCCTCGACGACCCCATAGACAGGTACGTGTTCTTCAAGGCCAGGCCCATGGGGGAGCCCATACTGGTCAGGCACCTGCTGAGCCACAGCAGCGGCCTGGCTTCCCTGGGATACGCGGAGGCGACCCTGGGAGCCGTCACGGAGACCTACGACACCTGGTTCCCCATCAGCAGCCCCAGGGACCTCCTCATCTTCATGGGCGGCGCCGAGGAGTGGGCTCTGGCCCGGCCCGGTGAGCGCCACGCGTACCTGAACGAGGGCTACATCCTGCTGGGGTCGATAATAGAGAGCGTCTCCGGCCAGGAGTACACAGCCTACGTCAGGGATAACATCCTGAAGCCCCTTGGGATGGACAGGAGCACGTTCCTGGAGGAGGACGTTAAGCGTGACCCGGACGTGGCGACACCCTACGTTACCAACGAGGAAGGCGTCAAGGTGGCAACCAGGTACCCCTACGGGCAGATGCTGGCCGACGGCGGACTCATGAGCAACGCCCTGGACATGGCCAGGTTCGCGTCGATGCTGCTGAACGGCGGGGAGCTAGACGGCAAACAGCTTGCGCGGCCTGAGACCATCCAGACCATGATGGAGCCCAAGATACGGACGGTGGAGGAGCCCCTGCCGGGGACCGGCCACCACGCCTACGGGTACGGGATGCGCATCAAGGAGGAGTTCATGGGCGGGAAGCTGGTGTACCACAGCGGCAGCGTCTTCGGGTCCAGCGGCTACATGGGGCTGCTGCCCGACGAGGGCGTAGGAGTCGTCATCTTGGCCAACGGCGGCTACTTCTTGGAGGACATGGGCGAGTACGCGTTGGCGCTGCTCCTGGGCAGGGACCCCATGGAGGCCCCGTACCTCAGGCGCACCACGGCCCTTGACAGCCTGGCGGGAACGTACAGGACGTTCAAGGCCACATCCGACTACAAGGTGGAGCGCAGCGGCGGGCTCCTCAACCTCACCATGAGCTTCGGGAGGCGCACATACACGGTGCCCCTGGCGCCTGTGGACCTGGAGGCCGAGACTAAGCTGTTCAGGATGTACGGCGTGGAGTCCACGACCCCCGTGGAGTTCGTCAAGCGTGACGGGGACACCTACCTGGTCTTCGACCGCAACCTGGCGAAGAAGGTCAGCGGCGACTAGCCAAATCCTTTACTTCATTTTTAATAGAGCCTTGGTTTAGTGAGGAGAGGGACTAGAGTTCGAGTCCCAGGGAACGCTTACCTGAGGCTAAGCGTCCACCACGCTTATATTTTACCCAAATCATTGGGTAAAATGAGGAGCTTTGACTTCTGAGACCACCTACCACAAAGATAAACTGTACGTGCCCAGAGAGATCAAGGAGAAGATGGGGCTCACCGACGGCGACAAGCTACAGATAGAGGTGGTCGGCAAAGACGAGGCCCGGATAAGCGTCGTGAGGCGGAAGGGAGCCACCGAGAGGCTCATCGAGTGGCTGGATGACCCGCCCATAAGGGGCACGTTGAAGGGAACCCTGAGGCGGAGGGACATCTACGAGGACGCTCCTTGACACCAATATCCTAGTCCACGCCTACAGTGAGGCCAGTCCTCGCAGGGAGAAGGCTGCGTCCATACTCCGTAGCGCCTTAACCGGAGGCATGGAGGCCGTCATCGCCCCCCAGAACCTGTATGAGTTCTACTCGGTGGTCACCAACCCGAAGAGAGTCCAGCCGTCTCTCCCCTGCGAGAAGGCCGCGGAGATATGCAGAACCATGCATGAGAGCCCCGAGTTAGCCAAGATACATCCGTCGACAAACACGCCCATCATGGCCCTCAGCCTCGCAGAGGAGCACGGACTAGACGGGGCCAGGGTCTTCGACTGTGTCCTCGCGGCCACAGCTAAGGAGAACGGGGTCGAGATCATTTATACGCAGAACGTGGACGACTTCGGGGGGTTCGGGTTCCTTAGAGTTGTAGACCCCTTTGAAGATGGTGACTGAGTAAAAGTTGTGCAGAGGGCGGGACTGCAACCAGTCCAACAGCTTTTCGTCGTAGGCTATGATCGTTGGGGGGTCATATCTGTTTCACCTCAACTAAAAAGGGAATCAATGGGATTCAACGCGAGCCTCAGGCCGATGGAAGAGTAAAAAGAGACCTGAATCCTTTAGGGTAACAGTGTTTCTCTATGGGCGGCATTGGAAAGGTTAGGGCGAGGGACCTGGGCGTCCCCTTCGACGGTGAGCCTGGCCCCCTCAACGCGATAACCGACGTGGAAGGAGTTCTCGTCGGGCACTCGACCATCATAGCGGGTAAAGGAAAGCTCGTCGTGGGGAAGGGCCCGGTAAGAACCGGGGTCACCGCTGTCCTGCCCCGCGGCAGATGCTATGACCCCGTCTTCGCGGGCTGGTCCTGCCTCAACGGGAACGGCGAGATGACGGGCACCACCTGGGTGGAGGAGTCCGGGTTCCTGGAGAGCCCCGTCATGATCACCAACACCCACAGCGTGGGGGTCGTCCACGACGCAGTCATCGAGTGGATGAACCAGAGGAAGGCAAAGGACCCTACGATAGGTGAGGTCCACTGGTCGCTCCCGGTGGTCGCGGAGACCTACGACGGGCGCCTCAACGACATCAACGGGTTCCACGTGAAGAGGCGCCACGCATTCGAGGCACTGGACAATGCCACCTCGGGCCCCGTGGAGGAGGGGAACGTGGGCGGGGGCACCGGGATGATCTGCCATCAGTTCAAGGGAGGCATCGGCACAGCATCGAGGCGGCTGAGCGAAGCCGAGGGAGGGTACACGGTGGGGGTCCTAGTCCAGGCCAACTACGGTCTGAGACCGCTCCTGACGATAGCCGGCGTCCCCGTGGGGCGCGAGATACCGGACCTGCTGCCCGCTGTCAGTGGGGAGGGCGCCGGCTCCATCATCGTCGTCGTGGCCACGGACGCTCCCTTACTGCCCCACCAGCTGAAGCGGCTGGCAAGGCGGGTGCCCCTCGGGGTAGCCAGGGTGGGCGGTATCGGCGGCGACAGCTCCGGCGACATCTTCATTGCGTTCTCCACGGCTAACCCTGGGACCCACGGCAAGGGCAAGGTGTCCGAGCTCAGGATGCTGTCCAACGACCTCAACACGTGGCTGTTCCTGGCCACGGTCCAGGCCACTGAGGAGGCCATCGTCAACGCCATGGTGGCCGCGGAGACCATGACCGGCATCAACGGCAACACCGTCTACGCTTTGCCCCACGATAGGCTGAGGGACGCCCTGAGGAAGTACAATCGGCTGGCCGAGTGAACCGGCCCCGCTCGGCCAAGAACTCCGTAGGGCGCCGATCCCGACGCGATTCACCAGCAGTCTACCCGTGTACAATGCGTGCCGTCAAGAGCCGTACACATGGGACCGCAACCGATATTGAGCCCCGTTTGCTTTGAGTGATCGAGATGTCCACCGACCACATATGGGAAAGGATCAAGGACAAGAGGAACGTCGTAGGCTACTCCAAGAGGCTGAGGAGACGCATAAGGGGCGGCGTCGAGGTGGACGAGGAGGTCATAAGGGTCTACGTCTCCAAGAAGCTCCGCCTCTCGGCCCTGGACCTCAGGGACATAGTGCCGGCCGAGATCGACGGCGTCCCCACGGACATCGTCGAGATCGGAGAGATGACCGCCTTAGACATCCACCCCCTGGCCCACGCGACGAGGGTTCGCCCACTCGCCGCGGGGGTGAGCATAGGTAACTGGGCGATAACGGCGGGGACCCTGGGCTGGTTCTTCAGGGACGGCAGAGGGCGTGAGATGCTGGGCAGCAACGCCCACGTCTTCGCGGAGGACCCCCTGGCGCCCTCGTCGGGGGAGACCCGCGTAGTGCAGCCGGGCAGGGCTGATGGGGGCAACGTCCCAAGCGACGTGGTGGGCACATACCACTGGCACCAGCCCCTCGCCGGGAGCGGCTGCGCCCTCTCCAACGCCATCACAGGCCTGCTGAACGGCGCCAGCTCTCTCCTAGGGCGGAGAACCCGCTTCCAGCTGACGCTAACCGACAGGGCCAGGATCGACTTCGCCGTAGCAGAGCCCACCGCCGAGTACGAGCTTAAGCTGGTGACAGCCGAGGAGTGGGACGGCTTCGTTGGCCTCGGGTTCGCGGGCAGCTCCCAGGCCAGCTTCTTCTGCAAGGCCGAGCACATAGAGGCCGCGGGCTGGAGGCCCGCCGAGAAGGCCATCGAGTCCGCGACCATCGGCGAGACCATACACAAGGTGGGGCGCACCTCAGAGTACACCTCGGGACAGGTGCTGGACGACTCGGCCTACGGTAGGGTCAGCTACGGCGGCCTCAACATTGTGGAGTTCGACGACGTCATCCTGACTACGCCCATGCTGGAAGCGGGGGACAGCGGCGACTCGGCCTGGAAATCGATGATCGGGAGCACAGACTAGGCACCCGCGTTCGGACGCCCGACCTTTGGAAAGCGTAGGACCTGGGAAAAATTAGGCAAGACTAAATATCTGTTTAATTAACAATATTGAGATGCTCTACCTAACCTACTCCATCCAGCAGGGGCTGCTCTACGGGGCCGCGATAACCGGCTACCTCCTCCTCATGATGATGACCGTCAACCCCAGGATATGGGGCTACAGCGACTACCCTGAGAGGGTCAAACGGAAGGTCCGGCCCCCCACGGATGAGGAGAAGAGACGGGTATGGCTGGTGGCCGCGCCCTACTTCCTGTTCATGCCCCTCTACCCCGTCTACTCCGTGCTGCAGCTGAAAGCCATGATGGGCGGAGCCATAGCCTTCCCGGACGCGCTAACGCACCTCCTGGTGCTAGCAGCCATGGCCACCTTCGGGGACCTGGTGATCCTAGACTGGCTCATCATCAGCAAGATCACGCCCAGGTTCGTGGTGATCGAGGGCTCCGAGCCCGCCGACTACAAGGACTTCACGCACCACTACGTGGGCCACGTGTACGCCTCTCTGATAATCGTCGCCTTATGCGCAGCGATCGCATACGCGGTGTCCGTGCTGTAAGCCAGGGCTTTTGGTTGAACACACGATCATTTTACTCTCATTTCAACTCTGGATGCTGGAACCCATTTATTTTGCAGTATGCAAGTCATACTGACAGCCCCCTCAAGCGTCAAGCGAAAAAGGAATTAATGTAGGTTCCCGCTTCCAGATTCATACCAGCCATTTTCTAATTGCTTTCACTTTGTTTTCCTGGCCCTCGCCTCGTTCTCTCTGATCCGCGCCTCGACGAGCTTCTTCACGAGCTCGGCGGGAAGCGGCTTGTTAACCGGGAAGCGGATGGTTGCCTTAGCTGTGTCATAGGGCCTGAGCTCATCCCTATACGCTTCCATGACGGATGGACTCATGACGTAAAAGCCGAGGTGGCTCTTGAACGCGGCGAAGCCCACGAGCAGCCCGCGGTATTTGAACACCGGCATCCGGTAGCTGATGGCCTCTGTGGACTCGGGCGCAGCGGCTTTGATGGTCTTGCGAAGCTTATCGAGGGTGGCCCGCGCCTACTCCGGGATCGATGCGATGTACTCGTCTACGTCGCTCGCTGGAACGGTCTTCGCTCCTTTTTCCATGGTAATCTCTTATGGATTGAAATTATTAAACATCGTGCGCGCGTGCTAAAGCGAGCGGGAAAGCGGATGCGGAGCATTAAAATACGTCTACATCGTATTGCATTGTATACACTGTGGTGTTTCGATGACCACGGAAGTCATATCGGCCAGGCTCCCTAAGGAGAAGGTGGACCTCATAGAGGAGATCGCCCGAGAGGAAAAAGTGGACAAGTCCACGGTTCTGGACAGAGCACTTGACTACTATATACGAGAATGGAAGCTGCAGAGAGCCATAGAGTCATATGGAGAGGGGGCCGCCACGCTGCCTAGGGCGGCGGAGATCGCGGGGCTCTCAGTGTGGGAGATGATCGACGTACTGGCGAAGAGGAAGATACAGCCCCAATACGATGTAGAGGACCTGGAAGAGGATCTGAAGGCATTCGGGCATGACTGATGCTCGGGGGCTGGCCGTCTCGGACTCGACGCCCCTCATCTACCTAGCCAAGATCGGTAGGTTAAGCCTCCTCAAAGGAGTCTTCAAGAGGGTCATTGTTCCCGAGGCCGTGTTCAACGAGGCAGTGACGCAGGGTAAGGCGCTTAACATGATCGATGCCTTCATCATCGAGAAGGCTGTGGGCGACTGGATCATCGTGGAGCGGGTGGAGCCTGAGGTAGACGCCGAGTACCACTTCATCGACACCAACACCAGGCTGGGCACAGGGGAGAAGGAGGCCCTCAAACTCTGCAAACAACTTGGGGCCCTTTACTTCATCGCCGACGACCGGGAGGCTCGGAGGGTCTCCAGAATTCTTAACATCAGGCCGGTGGGCACCCTCGGCGTCCTGGTCGAGGCCTATAGACTGGGCTTGATCATAAAGGTTGAGGCGCTCCAGACGCTGGAAGACCTCATGAAAGCCGGGTTTGGAATGAGCGTTTCAGTGTATCGCCGGGTACTTGACGAAGTGGAAACGTAAAACCGTGCTAGGTTCAACCAACCATAAACGATTAATCAGTTGGTCCAGGGTGAGGAGGATAAGATATTGCCCATTCGAAATGTGGGGACCGAACGCCGACTTACCTGTAGCAGCAGTCAAGGTCTCATATTGGGAGGGAACCACTCCCAGTTTAGTTAATATGGGAGCCAGGAAAGAGATAATCAGCCGTCTACTTCAGGGGAGGCTCAGCAAGAGCAGACCATTAAGGCGTGTCCATGAAACAAATCGAGTCATCCAAGATAAACTAGAATATTGGACTTCGCCCACGCAACGGCTGTTCACATTGCGGCGCGTCGACCCATCTGTATCCTGCTTGAGAGTGCTCGACCCGGCCCAGGACGCCTGGTATATGGGGGACGAAGAGAAGCATGTTTCGTCTACTCGACTCCTCGACCAGCCTTGTCCTGCTGGCCGTAGCGGCCTTGGGGTCGTATTCGAATGAGGGTATCCAGTCCGTATGCTCGACGTGGGCCTGATGGATGATGATGTCAGAGGTGTAGAGCAGGGCCTCGCCGCCCGAGGCCACCTCCACGACCATCATGCCGGGCGTGTGGCCCGGAGCGGACCTGACAGTTATGCCCCTGCCTATGGTAGCCGCGTCACCCACCAGCCTGAGCCTGTCCTCTATTATGTTCAGGTAGTCCAGCGCCCAGCCCTTAACCGCACCCCGTACGTGCTCGGCCTCCCTCCTGCTCATCACGATCTCGGCGTTTGGGAACGCGACCTCTCCACCCGATAAGACTCCGCCGAAGTGATCCCAGTGCCTATGTGACACGATGACGGTCTCTATATCCTGGGCACTCACACCTACATCGGAGAGGCTCCTCGTCAGCAGCCCGGCGGGCTCATGGGGGTGCTTCTCGTTCTCGGCTCTGTCCCCGCAGCCCGCGTCAACCAGAATGTAGTGATCGCCGTCGTTCACGAGAAGGTAGTTGAACGGGATAACGGTGGATGAACTGAACCCGCCGTAAGCCTGCAGGCATCTGCGAAGCTTCTCCTCCGGTGCGTCGCCGAAGATGAACTTCTCCGGGGGGTCGTCGGTCATGGCCCTCACGCTTCGAGCGCCGTCGTATAGTATGTGGCACTCAAAGGCGCCGACATTGAACGCGTTATCATGATTTGATCCGGGCAGCATATCCTCCCCTGTAAGTTACAATGACGATGTGT
>DASWLJ010000285.1:0-1808 GCA_036396185.1 Bathyarchaeia archaeon
GGGCTCCACGAAGTAGAAGTGGGACCGGGCCGTGTTATCGGTTTCGATGAAAAGGAGGTGGAACTACTCCAGGAACGTGACGCTGACCAGGCTCTCGCCGCAGTTCACAGAGTAGAAGCACCTCATCATGCCCACGACTCCGCCGCGGGGCGCCTTGACGGTCTGCTTCACCTCCCCGAAGAGGTCCGTGACGACGCCGAGGACATCGCCCTCCTTCACCATCTGGTCCGTGGAGACGGCGGGCTTCCAGATGCCGCCCTCCTCAGCCCTTAGCCTGGCGCTGCCCTTGCTAATGACGGGCTCCACCATCCGGGGCTTGCCCTCGATGACGCCGAAGTACCTGAGCACGTTCATGATGCCCTCGTAGTGGAACAGGACCTCGTCCTCGCGGACCGGGAACGGCGTGCCTGCCTCGGAGATGATGCAGGGGATGCCGAGCCTGCTCTGGGCGCACATGGTGAGCCCTGTAGCCACCACGGGGAACAGGTTGATGTACCGGGCGGGGAAGCAGCGGGCCATGTCCAGCGCCACCTTGTTCACGGCCTCGTCGTCGCCCTTGCCCGCCAGCGTGAAGCCCTTAATGTCCTCGTTGACGTCGCCGCCGTGGCAGTCCATGAGTGCGCTGCATTTCTTGATGACGTTCTCGAAGACGGTGTGGGCTATGCGCTGGGTGAGGGTGCCCTCCGGGTCCCCGGGGAACACCCTGTTCTGGTTCAGCTGGTCGAAGGGGCTGAGGAACTGGGTCTTGTGCTCGAACTGGGGCCCGTTGAGGACGGGGACAGCGAGCACCGTCCCCTTCATCTTCTTGGGGTCCAGCTCCTTGATGGCCCTGATGACGGCGTCTATGCTGGCGAACTCTGTGCCGTGGGTGCCGCCTATGATGCCTATGGTCTTGCCCTTCTTGGAGCCGTTGATTATGGCCAGGGGCACCCTGTAGGTGTTGACGCTGGTGGTGCCCGCGTCCAGGAACCCCTTGGCCTTCTCTCCTGGGGCCGCCGTTATACCACCGATTGTTACGCTCATGCGTCCCGCCTCCCCTTCAGCCTCTCCCACGCCTCCTTAGCGATCTCCAGGGGCGGATTGATCCCCTCAGGTATGGGGGACGTGTACTTGCGCCCCACAAGCCTCTTCGCGTGCTCCTCCTTGGCTTTCTTCAGCAGCTCAGGCTTGGTGTACAGGTCCAGGGCCGAGGCCGCCATGGTCTTGGCCGCGAATATGAGGCTCTTGTGGCCTATGCTCATGCCGCTGACGGCGGTGAACCTCCAGTCGTGGCCGGGGGCGCCCAGCACGTCGCAGGTGGTGCCGAACTCCATGGTGGGACACTGCCACGAGACGTCCGAGACGTCCGTGCTACCGTGGCCGATCTCGCCCTCGTTCCACGCGTCCAGTATGTCCGTGGGCAGGTCAACGTCCACGTATCTCTCCCAGTTGGGCACCTTGTTCTTGCGTAGGCCGTCGACCTTGTTCTGCCTGTCGATGGTCTTCCCTATCTCGGCGGCGAAGGCCAGCTCCTCCTCCGTGTAGGTGGGTGCGCCCACCTCACGCATGTTAGCGGTAACCAACTCGCTAAGCGTCTTGTTGGGCAGCTTGTTGTATACGGCTGTGAGCAGGCCCACCTTCAGCTCGGTCTCCGTCATGAGCGCCGCGCCCTCGGCGATCTTGTTGATGCGCTTGTAGATGGCGTCCACCTGGTCCCGCTCCGGGGCCCTGATGTAGTACCAGCTCCGGGCGTAGTCGGGCACCACGTTGGGCTGGCCGCCCCCCGACTCGATGACGTAGTGGATGCGGGCATCCTGGATCACGTGCTC
>DASWLJ010000286.1:0-1836 GCA_036396185.1 Bathyarchaeia archaeon
GCATGGGCTGCGGCGGACCCCCGGAGGAGATGTGGGTCAACTGCCGCCTCTGCCCCGTGCGGGGGTGCCTGGACGAGAAGGAGTACAGGACGTGCGCCGAGTGCGGGGAGTTCGCGGGCCGCTCCTGTGAGAGCTATGAGAGGCTTGCGGCCTTCTGCCTGAAGCGGGGTGAGGATGTGCGGGCCTCGGTGGCTCAGTTGAGCCGCGACCCTGAGAGGTGGCTCCGCGAACAGGGTGAGAGGTGGAGGTGCGTGTCCTGTGGGCGGATGACCTCGTGGTACGACGAGGTTTGCCACAGCTGCGGCGCTGAACTGGGGAGGACTGATCTCAGGCTTTAGCCTGTTCTTCCTTCTGTTTGAGGAGCTTCTTGGCTAGAGTTGGGTCGTTTAGGGCGAGTATCTGGGCGGCGAGGAGGGCCGCGTTCCTGGCGTTGTCGATGCCGACGGTGGCTACGGGTACGCCGGGGGGCATCTGGGCGATGCTGAGGAGGCTGTCCAGGCCCATGAGTTTGGCTTCCTTGGGTACGCCTATGACGGGTTTGACTGTGTGTGCGGCGACTGCGCCTGGCAGGGCGGCTGATAGGCCGGCTATGCATATGTAGACTTGGGCGTCGCTGTTTTTGACGTAGCTGGTGAGCGTGTCTGGGCTGCGGTGGGCGGATATTGTCTGTTGCTCGTGGGGGATGCCCAGCTCGTCCAGTGTCTGTGCGGCTTTGTCTGATAGGTCTTGGTCTGTTTTGCTTCCGGCTATGATGGCTACTTTGGGCATGGTGTAGGGTGTGTTGTGTGGGGCTTATTTTGTTGTTGGTTTGTGTGTGTGCACGTTTGGGGGAGGGGGGGTATCATCACCGCCACCACTTTTCCACGTATTCAGGCTTGTTTCTCGGTTCGGGGCCTTTTTCAGGGTCCTTAGGCGGCGATGGTCGGAGGTTAGTCATCACCGTGGGTCCAAGGTCGGCGTACGGGGGCTTGTTTAGTCGGTGATCTGAATGTGGCTCGTGGTTTACTTTTTGGGCGCTGGATTACTGTGGCTCATCGAGTGGCTGGAGTGGCGGCTCTTCAGAGGGTACAGGGACGGCCCGCAAAACCAGTGAGGAAGTTGAAGCAGCGTTCAATACTTTTCAGCACCGGTGCAAAGCACTCCTTTTACAGGTGAACCCTACACAGTCCTCAATGAAGTTGATTGAAGTGATTCAGGGAAGCAGTTTAACAGGGACAGGTGCGTCAACCCAGAGTAGATTCTGGCTTAATTCTGATGCAATCCTGAAAAATGGTTTAAAACGCATTCACCGTTCCCAGCCTGAGAACGTGAACGCTATGGAGATGGCACAGTTGAGTGAATCAAGTACTCAGTCATCCGGTAACGGGTATGTGATAGAGACAAGCGGCCTGACCAAGACCTTCAACGGCACGACAGCCCTGAAGGGGCTGAGCCTTCGCGTCCCCCGGAACAGCATCTTCGGGTTCCTGGGCCCCAACGGGGCGGGGAAGACGACCACAATAAAGCTGCTGCTGGGCCTCATACGCCCCACGTCGGGCAGCGGCACCATGTTCGGCCACGACATAGCAAGAGATAGCATCGAGATCAGGAGGCGCGTCGGCTACCTAGCCCAGGTGCCCAGCTACTACATGCACATGACGGCCCGGGAGACCCTGCGCTTTAAAGCCAGGTTCTACTACAGTGGGCCGGAGAAAGTCATAGAGGAGCGAATAGAGGAGACCCTGGCGATGGTGGAGCTTGACGACAAGGCCGACCGCCCCATAAAGGGATTCAGTGGGGGCGAGCGGCAGCGCCTAGGCATAGCCCAGGCCCAGATACATCGCCCGGACCTGCTCA
>DASWLJ010000287.1:0-5521 GCA_036396185.1 Bathyarchaeia archaeon
GTCCGTACATGTCCTTCTTGAGGAGCAGCCAGAGGATGCTGAAGGATAGTAGGCCACGCATGTCGCAGCATCCTGAGGGCGGGTTTGGGCAGCAGTCGCTCATCGATATATATTGGTTCCCCGATAGATTTATATCCTTCCAAACAACTTATTGGGTATCCAATAATAAAAGTGATGTGTATGAGTAAGAAACCCGAGGAAATAAAGCAACACGTACGTGAACGCTACGGAGCCTTCGCGAAGAGATCCCAGGCATCCTGCGGGTGCGGATGCGGAAGCGGTTCATCCTGCTGCGGCGGGGAGGGCAGCTACGCCCAAAACGTGGGCTACAGCGACGAGGAGTTGAAGAACGTCCCCGAGGCAGCAGTGAGCAGCTGCGCGGCCTGCGGCAACCCAACTGCCATCGCGGGCCTCAAGGAAGGCGAGACGGTCCTCGACCTGGGCTCGGGGGGCGGCATGGACGCCATCCTGGCGGCCCAGAAGGTGGGCCCCAAGGGCAGGGTCATAGGGGTGGACATGACCCCCGAAATGATCAGGCTCGCCAAGAAGAACGTGAAAGACATCGGCCTCAAGAATGTGGAGTTCAGGCGCGGCGAGATAGAGGACCTGCCGGTGGAGGACGACACTGTAGACGTCATCATCAGCAACTGCGTCATCAACCTGAGCCCCGACAAGGACGCCGTGTTCAGGGAGGCGCACAGGGTCCTCAAGCCGGGTGGACGCATCACCGTCTCCGACGTGGTGACGGAGGGCAAGCTGCCCGAAGAGGTGCTCAAGGACCCCGACAACTGGGCCTCATGCATCTCGGGAGCCCTCGAGACGGACGAGTACCTGGGCAAGATCAGGGACGCCGGGTTCGAGGACGTGAAGGTGCTCTCCAAGCGAGGCGGCGACACCCTGTTCAGCGCCGAGGTCTACGCGCGGAAGCCCGTCTAACACTTCTTATATTACTGGGGCACCTTATTTGCCCCGATAAGGTTTGAATGTGCTCGACTACCTGAAGAAGCAGGAGATCGTTGACCTGGCATGCGACCTGATACGGCGGCCCAGCCTCACCAACCAGGAGGGCCCCGCCGTGGACTACATGATCGACTGGTACACGGACAAGGGCTTCGACGACGTCATAATACAGGAGGTTCAGCCCGGGAGGAGGCAGGTCATCGGCGTCCTCAAGGGCGACGGCTCCGGCAAGAGCATGATGTTCAACGGCCACCTTGACATAGACCCCATCACTGCTGACTGGGAGTGGGACCCCTACGAGCCCAAGGTAGACGGGAACAGGCTGTGGGGCGCTGGCGTCCACAACATGAAGAGCGGCGACGCAGCGTTCCTCTCCGCGGCCCTCGCCATCAAGCGTTCAGGCGCTAAGCTGAAGGGTGACTTGGTCTGCGCCACAGTCGTCGGGGAGCTTCAAGGAGGAGTCGGCACCGTACACATGCTCAAGGAGGGCATCCGAACCGACTACGCTATCGTCCCCGAGCCCTACAGCGTGGACAACATACTCACCAAGTGTGTGGGGGTACACGACTTCGCCATCAACGTCATCGGCAAATCGGAGCACATAAGCCGCATGGAGGAATCCATCGACGCCATAAAGAAGATGCGGGTCGTCCTTGACCGCATCGACAATATGGAGTTCGAGGCACGTGACCCGGACCTACCCGGGGCGCCCAGGTGGGTGGCGGGCAGCATCATCGGCGGTCGCAACAGGGACTACGACCTGGCCGGACCCTACAACATACCCGACTTCTGCACAGTCATCGTGGACTTCAGGTACCCACCCGGCTACACCATCCGGGAGATCAATCAGCGCTTCAAGAAGATGCTGAACGAGATAGCCGAAGAGGACCCGGAGTTCAGGTACGAGTTCGAGTACCCCGTGAACCCCAAGTTCAGGGTCGGGGGCACCGTGATGCCCCCCATGGGCGTTGACCCGGACGCCGAGATCGTCCGAATACTGAAGGAGAACCACAGGAAGGTGACGGGCGTCTACCCCAAACAGATTGGCGCCGTCATTCCCCGCAGCTACTGCGGCAACGACACCGCCCACCTGGCCCAGGCCGGCGTCGAGTGCTGCCTATACGGGCCCCGCGGCTACCCGGACCAGGTGGAGAAGCATGTCCGGATCGACGAGATGGTCACGTGCGCCAGGGCGCTGGCCCTCAGCGGGTACCAGGTGGTCACTCGCTCAGGGTAGTCGAATCTGAGCGGACTATGGATGATTCCATGTCGAACCCTGTGAACGCCCTCATCGCGTTCAGCTCCTCTTGGAGCAATTCCTTGGCTTCGCCGTCCAGCCGTTTAAACAGCTGAATGTCGAGGTTCCACGTGCTCCCTGACCTCTTGATGCTCCACACGCCCTCTACCCTGCCGTCCACGAGGATCGTGGCTGCGACCTCCGCCCTCGGCAGGAACACCCTTCTGCGGGTCTCCTCGTCCATCAGCCGGGTCTTGTCCCTGTGACCCATCATGAGGGAGTCGAACTTGGGGAGCAGCCTGAGGCTCGGCTTCTCCTCCGCGGCTTCAAGCTCTGGCAGGTCCTCCTTCAACGCGTAGAGCCTGCCCTTGTGGCGGTCCGCTCTCACCTCGGAGAGGGCGGGCTTGACCTCCTCAAGGGTCTTCCTGGCGTCCGACACCTTCATGCCCGTCCAGTAAGCATAGTCCTGTATCGTTGCCGGGCCGTAGGAGTGCATGTATCGTAGCAGTAGAACTCTGCGGGCTTCGTTCGGCTCCACGTATGACACGGGCGGCGCCCACGTGGAAGCGTCAGCGTAGGTGTGCTCCGCGTCGTGGTACCACGGCCCCCTGGACGCGGCGTTGCATACCAGCCCTTTGAGGCTCATCTCCCGCACGACCCTGTGGAGCACCCTCTTATCGTCAGGCCCACCCCCAACCCTGTCCAGTATCTCGCTCATGGCCATGGGCCCCGCCCTGAGCGCATCCAGCACGCCACCGTAGTGCCTCTCCCAGGACGACGGGCTCTCCTTCGACCCTGTCTTCACTGTCCACCGGTCCCACTCAGCGACGAGGCTGTCCCTGAGCGCCGCCCTCGCGAGGTGGGTCAGGCTCGCCGGCAATATGTGCACCGTGTTCCTCATGAACCAGGACCGGATGAGGCGCCTGTCGAGTATGGCGGCGTTGATGAACTCTCTATCCAAGTCCTCGACCCTCGCCCACAGGCTCAGGCCGTAGTTGAGGGCACCCTGAGCGTTGAGGCCCAGGACATCCTCTATGGTCTCAAGCTCCCTGCCTCTGCGGGCCCTGTCCAGTAGGTGGTGCCTGTTCAGCGTATAGTAGGTCATCTTGCCGAGTGGCACCGTGGACGTGGCAGTTCGCCTCCCCTGTGCTTCAATATCACTTCAAAGGTTATATAATGGTTGAAGGCCGGCGCTGACTTCAAACAGAAGAGTCGGTTACTTGAAGAGGCCCTTCGGGTACCTAGCCCGGCCGCCGAGCCACTCCTCTATCCTGAGGAGCTGGTTGTACTTGGCTGTGCGCTCGCCCCTTGCGGGTGCCCCGGATTTGATCTGGCCGCACCCGATGCCCACGGCGAGGTCCGCGACGAATGGGTCCTCCGTATCGCCGCTTCTGTGGCTCGCCATCACCGTGTAGCCGTGGCTCATGGCCAGCTCGGCCGCGTCCATGGCCTCCGTGAGGCTCCCTATCTGGTTCACCTTCCACAGCAGGCTGTTGCATGCGCCCATCTCGATGCCCTTCCTGAGCCGACGCATGTTGGTGACGAAGAGGTCGTCCCCCACGATCTGGATGGGCAGCGCCCTGGTAGCCTCCACGAAGCCCTCGTAGTCCTCCTCCTCCAGGGGGTCCTCGATGCTGGCCACGTGGTACTTGGAGACTAGCTCCTTGTATATTTCGATGAGTTCGCCTCTGTCTATGACTCGGCCCATGAAGTGGTACCCGTCAGGCTTGTGGAAGCTACTGGCGGCCACGTCCACGGCCAGCCGGGCCTTCCCGCCGTACCCGAGCTCCTCGACGGACGCCTGGACGGCCTCCAGAGCCTCCTCGGGGCCACTCATGGGTGGGCTGAAGCCTCCCTCGTCGCCGACGTTGATGGCTGTATTCCCGTACTCCTTGAGGAGCCTGGCCTTCAGGGTCTGGTATATCTCGCTGCCCATCTTGAGGGCCTCTGCGAAGCTGTCCGCCCCCGTGGGCGCGACCATGAACTCCTGGAAGTCTAGCTTGTTGCCGGCGTGCTTGCCACCGTTGACGACGTTGAAGAACGGGACAGGCAGTAGGCGGGCGTCAGGGTCGATGTACTCGTAGAGTCTTACGCTGAGGCTGCTGGCAGCGGCCTTGGCACATGCAACGCTCACGCCGAGTATGGCGTTTCCGCCGAGGCGGCTCTTGTTCTCGGTGCCGTCCAGCTCAACCATGAGGCTGTCTATCTCCCTCTGGGCCGTGACCTCCACTCCCTTGAGCCTCGGCGCTATCTCCGTGTGTACGGCCTCGATCGCCTTCGAGACGCCTTTACCGTGGAAGAGTTTCCCGCCGTCCCTGAGCTCCACGACCTCATAGATGCCTGTGGATGCGCCGCTGGGCACCGCGGCCCTCCCCGTGAAGCCCCTGGTTGTAGATACATCCACCTCGATGGTGGGGTTGCCGCGGCTGTCCAGTATCATCCGGGCGTGGATGGCCTTGATCTTGTCGCCTGTACTCATATGATATTGGAGGATAACGAAATTGAATGAAAAGTTTATCTACTAACTAGCGCCCTCAAGGGCCTTCTCCAGATCCCCCTCATCGAAGGGCCAGCCAACGATCTTGATAACGCCTTCCACGGCTACCGTAGGCACCGCCATCACCTGGAGGCTCATGCCCCGCTCTATTCCGGCCTCCGTGTAGGTGTTGACCTCCTCGAAGGAGTCCCCCGGGCGCTTCTCGGCCACGGAGAAGAAGACCTTGCGGGCAGCTGGGCAGTGGGGGCAGACGGGGGACAGGAACAGCTCTACTTTCATATCTTCTACCTCGCCGTCATAACGTGCCTCATGGCCGCGAGAGCCGCCTTGGCGCCCATGCCCGTAGCAGTGACGATCTGCATCCCTTTGCAACTGCAGTCCCCGGCAGCGTATATGCCCTTGATGTTGGTCATGCCGTCGTCGTCCACTATTATGCAGCCCCCGGCGTCAGTGGTTACGCCCGCGTCCTGGAGGATGCCCGCTGTGCTCACACGTTCCAGGATGATGAAGACGCCGTCCACATCAAGCTCGGAGCCATCGTCTAGTTTGACGCCCTTGACCATATCCTGGCCGATTATCTCCTTCACGGCTCTGTCCTCAATCAGCTCTACCTTGGGGTTACTTCTCAGGCGCTTTAGTTCGGGGAAGTCGCCGCTGTACCCCTTCTTGCCGGGGATAGTGTACACCTTGGTAGCCGTCTCCGCAAGTGTCTCGGCATCGTGGACCGCCTCGTGGCCCTCGCCCACGATGGCCACCCTCTTGTCCTTAAAGAAGGGGCCGTCGCAGACAGCGCAGTAGCTGACGCCCCTGCCCTTGAACTCGTTCTC
>DASWLJ010000288.1:0-12471 GCA_036396185.1 Bathyarchaeia archaeon
GTGGAGGCGCCTGAACCCAGAGTCAAGGTGGTTGAGAGGAGGCCCAAGCCCAGGAGCAATGTCGATTTGGAGAGCGCGTCGATAATAGTGTCAGCTGGTCGAGGCTTCAAGTCCAAGGAAGATCTGAGGCTGCTGGAGGAACTGGCCCAGGTGCTAGGGGCCCAGATAGGGTGCACCCGCCCGATTAGCGCGGACCTGGGCTGGATGGACCAGTGGGTAGGGATTAGCGGCAAGAAGGTGAAGCCGAGCCTATACATAGCCTGCGGCATCAGCGGCACGATCCAGCACGCGGCGGGTATCAGGGACAGCCAGATCATCGTCAGCATAAACAGCGACGAGTCGGCCGGAATCCACGGCCTCAGCGACTACAGCATCGTCGGCGACCTGTATAAGGTTGTCCCGGCGCTCACGAAGGCTCTGAGGGAAAGAGCCTAAGTTTTTTCATCTACTCCCTCCTAATTCATATCATGGTTCTGGGCGATGACGCTCTTCAGGCCATCAGGGAGGCCGCCGCCATCATCGTTGACTCCAGCTACGTCACGTGCCTCACGGGGGCGGGGATAAGCGTGGAGAGCGGCATAAGGCCCTTCAGGGGGCCAGGAGGCCTTTGGACTGAGAGGGGTGAGCCACCCATGGACGGGTACCAGAGGTTCCTCCGGGACCCCAAGGCGTACTGGGAGCGCCGAATGAGGGATGCGGGTGAGTTCGGGATCAGCATCATGGGGGCTAAACCCAACCCAGGGCATCTTGCCTTAGCCGAGCTGGAAAGGATAGGTGTCCTAAGGTGGCTCATCACCCAGAACATCGACAACCTTCACCTGGCCGCGGGGAGCAGAAACGTGCTTGAGATACATGGCAACGGCACGTACCTGCGCTGCGTTGAGTGCTCATCCAAGTGGCCTGTGGCCGAGTTCACTCTGGAGGAGGTTCCACCCAAGTGCCCGGAGTGCGGCGGAATAGTGAAGAGCGACACCGTGATGTTCGGGGAGCCCATACCGGCGACGGTGCTCAGCAGGTGCTTCGAGGAGGCGGATAAGAGCGACTGCATGATCGTTGCTGGGACCAGCGCCACGGTGACTCCTGCGGCCAATCTGCCCATCATCGTGAAGAGGGGCGGCGGGAGGCTGACGGAGTTCAACGTCAGGAGCAGCGAGATTAGCGGTCTCTGCGACGCTAACGTGTACGCGCCATCTGGGGAGTCCCTGCCCGTGCTCGTGGAGGAAATAAAGAGGTTAATTTAGCCCAGCTTCTTACGAGTCCAGTCGGCCACTTCTTTGCAGGACGCGAACCAGACGTCGCCCTTCTCCTCCATCTCGGTGAGGAGCCTGTCCAGCATCTCGAGGCGGCTGATTCGTCCAATGCACTGGGGGTGGCACGTCAACCCGAAGTAGCGCCCCAGCTCGTAGATGCCCTCGAACTCGGGCTTCCAGATGTCGTAGACCTGGGGCGGGGTCATCCTGTTGGTCTCGAAGTGGGGCCAGTCGTCCAGCATCCACTCCACAGGGAGCTCCACGAGGCCTGTGTCCTTGCCGCGCCACTCCAACATGTAGGGCATGTCGCTGTCCATGAAGTTGCTGTCGTACCTGTAGCCCAGTTCCTGTATGAGGTCGAGGGTCCTATCGCTTATGAGCCAGTAGGGAGCCCTGAATCCCTCGGGCTTGACGCCCAGCTTCCTAAAGCTGGCGTCGCTCTTCTCGAATACTCCACGCTCGCTCTCCCAGCTTATCTCGGCCAGGCGCTCGTGGAGGTAGCCGTGAGCGGCCATCTCGTGGCCCCTGTCCAGTATCTTCTCGCAGCTGTCAGTGAACATGTCGATGGTCCAACCTGGAGTGAAGAAGGTGGACTTGATCCCGTACTTGTCCAAGAGGTCCAGTATCCTGTCGATGGCCACGTTGGGGGCGAATCTCCCCCTGCTCTGGGCCACTAAGTCGAGGGGCTCGCGTCTGACGATGGCGCTGTTACTGTCGTAGTCGAAGCTTATGTTTACACAGCACTTGTGTGCTTTGGGCCAGAAACTCATTTCGTCACCGTGTATCTGGGGGACGCAGCCGTATTTAGAACCCTCGACGGGCTAAGTGATGTGCTTTTGAGATAATAGTGGCTGTTTAGAACGTACATTTTTTAGGGGTGTTTTTTACTAATTTTTAATATATCTGTTTTTTAATGTGTTTGTATGCGGCGAAGAAGACCCTTATGATTACTCTGTAGTAATGGGGCGGTTATTCACCTATTTTCAGGTTTTAAAAGGATGGACTTTTAAGCCCAGTCAATAGACTCACATTAGACAAGACATGAGCCAAGATAACATCGTGTACATCGGAAAGAAGCCTGTGATGAGCTACGTTATGGCGGTGCTCACAACCCTTAACACCCGTAACGCCCAGAGCGTCGAGCTCAAGGCGAGGGGGCAATCCATTACTACAGCGGTTGATGTAGCCGAGATAACGAGGAACCGGTACATGTCTGGCCTGTCCAGACCCGTAATCAGGATTGAAACCGAGAAGATGAGTGACGGCGAGCAAACCCGGAACGTTTCTTGCATATCTATAACGTTGAGCAGAGAGGGTGTGCAAGAGAAGACTGAGGAGGCCGCGCCAGCTGTTGACGTCAGTAGTATAAAGGGTGTGGGCGCCGTGACGGCCGAGAAGCTGAGAGAGGGTGGGTATGGCTCCGTGGACAAGATCAGGGGGGCGACGGCCGCTGATCTGGCTAAGGCCACAGGCCTCACAGAGAAGCAGGCTGAGAACATCCTCAAGGCAGCCAACGAGCTTCAGAGGTAAACTCCTTAAACCGGTTGCCTAGAATCTTTAGGCGACACACATGAAGGTTCTACAGCTCCACTGCACAGACTTTACCTATAGGGCTATTAAGGAGACTCCTGTAGCTGAGCATCCACCCTACCCTAAGGAGGGTGATTACGAGAACGTCCTAGTCTGCTTCACTTGCTACGAGAAATCAGATGAGGGCCGTGAACAGGAGATCATAAGCGCGTACGTGGAGAACATCAAGACAGATACCGGAAGGATAGGGTGCAAGAACGTCTTGATCCACCCCTACGCCCATCTGAGTAACAACTTGGGCAGCCCAAAGAGAGCCAAGCAGTTCCTCGTAGAACTCACTGACGCCCTGTTGAAGGAGGGCGTTGACGCGCACAAGAGCCCGTTCGGCTGGTACAAGACCTTCACCCTGGACTGTAAGGGTCACCCCCTCGCCGAGGCTTTCCGGGAGTACTAGGATGCACCTTATAGCCGGCCTAGGTTTGATTTATCATGAGGATTCTTGACTAGTGAAAACTACGGGGTGTGCGGAGTCTACTGTGGGCAGTGCCCCAGCGGTAACGGCAGAGTAAGGCATGCAGCAGGGGAACTCAAGAGGCTCGTAGACACCACCAGGTACGAGTGGCTGGAGGAGGTGGAGAAGTCCTTCAGCTTCAGAGAGTTCAGGAAGGGCCTGGAGTGGTTCGCTCAGGCCCAGTGCCTAGGCTGTCTGCGCGGCGGAGGAGCCCCATGCGCCAACCGGGGCTGCGCCAAAGATAGGAGCATGAGGAGCTGCTTGGAGTGCGGAGAGTACACATCTTGTAAGAACACGGAGTACCAGCGGGAGTGGTACCCTTTCGTCTTGGACAATTACGAGAGGTTTCAGGACGTTGGGTTAGAGAAACACCTTGAGGAGGAGGAGCGGCGCGCCCGGGCGGGCGTCAGTATCATGAGCCACTTGGAGCGCCGCTGCTGCAAGGAGGTTGACCTTGGTTAGGGCCACACCTTGCCCGGGTTAAGTATATTGTTTGGGTCGAAGGCCGCCTTCACGCCCTTCATCAGCTCCACCTGGGCGTGGCCCACCTCCCGCTCCAGGTAATGCTTCTTTGTGTAACCGACGCCGTGTTCACCTGACACTGTGCCGCCCATCTCAAGGCTCATGTCTATGAGGTCGCTCAGGGCTCCCTCCATGCGGGCCGGCCACTCCTCGGCGGGCGTGTCATCATGTTTGATTATGAAATAGTGGAGGTTGCCGTCCCCAGCGTGGCCCACGGGTACAAGCGTCACACCGTGCTTCGCCCCTATGGCGTTGGCTCTCTCGATGTACTCGGGTATCCTGCTCCTCGGTATGCACACGTCTGCCTCATCCAGGGTGTACATGCTCATGTAGGCGTCGAAGAGGCACTTACGGGCCTCCCAGATCTGTTGCTGCCTCTGAGCCGTGTCAGCGACGTACGCGTCCACGGCCCCCATCTCAAGGCATACTTCGCCGGCTGTCTCCAGCTGCCTCTCAAGCTCCTCCTGGCTGTTGGACTCCACCGCGACGATGAGGTACGCGGGGTGGCTGTTGTCGGGCATCTTCTTTTCGAGGTGCTTCTCAGCCGTGAACACCGCGTGCTGCGGCATGTACTCTAGGCCGAAAGGCACGATCTTCTGCCTGATGATCTCCCTCACCGCCTTGGCCGCGTCCAGCGTGGACGTGAATGGCGTGAATACGAGGGCCGTGAACTTGGGCTTAGGTATCAGGCGGAGCGTGGCCTTGGTGACTACGCCAAGGGTCCCCTCGCTTCCGATGAACAGGTCTATGAGGCTGTAGCCGGTGCTGTGCTTGACGTGCTTACCCTGCACGTTGATGACCTCACCGCTGGCCAACACCACCTCTAGGCCGTTGACGAAGTCCCTAGTCACCCCGTACTTCATGGCCCTCATGCCTCCCGCGTTGGTGTTGACGTTGCCCCCGATGCTCCCCGACTCCTGGCCGGGGTCCGGTGGATAGTAGAGCCCAAGCTTCTCGGTGGCCTCGTGGACCTCGCTCACGAGGACTCCCGGCTCCACGGTGGCCATGAGGTTGCCCTCATCGATCTCGATGATCTTGTTCATGCGTTCGAGGCTCAGAGCTATGCCCTTGAATACAGGGTGTGACGCGCCGCTCAGCCCGGTCCTGGACCCCTGGGGGGTCACAGGTATCCTATGCTTGTTGGCTAACCTCAGAACCTCCGAGACCTCGCCCGTTGAACCGGGCTTGACTACGATGGTTGGGGGGTGAGGCTCCAGTGGGCTCTCGTCCACCGCGTGCTTCTCAAGGTCCTCCTGCTTGGAGGAAACGTTCTCCTTTCCCACGATGGCCTCGATCTTGGATCGTAGTTGAGGCGTTAACTTTCCGTACTCAGGCACCGCCACCGTGCTCCTTTATCTTCTCTATTAGGCGGGGGACCACCTCGTATAAATCCCCGACCACTCCCAGGCTAGATATCTTGAAGATGGGTGCCTCCCTGTCCTTGTTTATGGCGATGATCAAGTCGCTGGTCTTCATGCCCGCCTGGTGCTGCACGGCCCCGCTGATGCCACAGGCCACGTACACCTGCGGACGCACGGTCCGCCCACTGAGGCCCACCTGGTGCCTGTAGTCGATCCAGCCCCCGTCCACCGTAGGCCTCGAGGCTCCCACGGCTCCCCCGAGGGCGTCTGCCAGCTGCTTGATGAGCTCGAAGCCCTTCGCCTCCCCCATGCCGAGGCCGCCCGAGACAACGATGTCGGCCTCTGTGATGGGCACCTCCTCCTTAGCTTCGTCGAATCCCAGGACCTTGACGCGGTCTCTGACCCTGCTCATGTTCACGGTCTTCTTCACCGTGACGCCCCTGGGGCTTTTAACCTGTTTCGCCTCCGGGAACATCTTGTAGCGGACGGTGGCCATCTGAGGTCTGCCGTTCGGGGTGATGATGGTAGCCATGATGTTGCCCCCGTATGCGGGGCGGGTCTGGCGCAGGAGCCTGGTCTCCGGGTCCACGTCCAGGCTGGTACAGTCGGCTGTGAGACCCGTCTTCAGCTTGGCCGCCACCCTAGGCCCGAGGCTGCGGCCCACGCTGGTGGCGCCTATGAGGAAGATACTGGGCTTCTCTTCCCTGCTGCACTGGGCCAGTAAATCGGTGTATGGGTCATCCCTAAAGTCCCTCAAGGCGGGGTCGTCGTAGACGAAAACCTTATCGGCGCCCCTCCTGAGCAGCTCCTCGGCTCCCTTTCTTATGCCGCTCCCCAATATCACGGCGTACACGTGTTCACCTAGCTGTGAGGCTAGCTCCTGGGCTTTACCGAGGAGCTCAAAGCTGACCGGGTGTACCCTGCCGTGCCTCTGCTCGGCGAACACCATGACTCCCCTATAGTCGGCGAGGGCCACGGCTTCGGTGGACTTCATCTCTATTGCCCCGAAGGGGCAGACGTCGACGCACTGGCCACACGCCCTGCAGACCTCGGTTACATAGGCTTTACCGTCCCTGATCTCTATTGCTCCGAAGGGGCACGCGTTTAGGCAGGCTCCGCAACCCGTGCACTCTTCTGTGACTCTGACCGGTGTCTCGCTCATCTAGATCACCTTGCACTCCTGTAGCTTGCTGTAGATGGCCTCAACGAGCTCGTCCACGGTTCCCTCCACGACCTCACCCGCCTCATGAACCGTGGGCTCGAAGATCTTGACCACCCTCGTGTAGCTGCCGTCCAGCCCAATGGCTTTAGGATCAAGGTTGAGGTCCTTGTTGGTTATCTCCCTGATCTCGGCCTTCTTCGCCTTGAGGCGGCCCCTGAGGGTGGCCAGCCTCGGCTGGTTGATGTCCTTGCCCACCGAGAGCAGTAGAGGAAGCTTAGCCTCCAAGGTCTCCACGCCGTCGTCCAGGTTCCGTCTGAGAGTCACCTTCCTGTCCTTAAGCTCCTTGATCTCGCTCACATAGCAGACGTGAGGTATGCCCAGGTGCTCAGCCATCTCTGGGCCGGTCTGTCCCGTGTCGCCGTCGGTGGTCTTGAGGCCGCAGATGATGAGGTCGTATGGTCCCATCTTCTGTATGCACTTGGCCAGGGTTAAACTGGTCGCCCACGTGTCGGCGCCCCCGAAGACTCTGTCGGTGGCCAGCCACCCCTCGTCTGCGCCCATGGCTATGGCGTCCCTGAGGGCGTCAGCCGCCCACGGCGGCCCCATGGTTATCACCTTCACTGTGCCCCCGTGCTTCTCCTTGAGCCTCAGCGCCTCCTCTATGGCGTACTCGTCGAAGGGGTTGATTACCGCCGCCACGCCCTCACGTTTAAGTCTGCCCGTCTCCTCGTCGAACTGCACCTCCGTAGTCTCGGGGACCTGCTTGATGCATACGACGATGTTCAAGCCTTCACTCATTTGGAATCGACCATTAATTGACTATCAAACCTTGCAACACCTATAAAAAACGGTGGGCCCCGTCGAACAATTCTTAGACGTACGTCCAATAGTATGAGCCATGAAGCCTCCCTCAGCTAGGCTGCTGGAAGATCTTGGCGTGGAGTACAGGCTCATCAGACTCAGAGGCCGGGCCGTGACCACACAGGACGTCATAGATAAGGCTGAGGGTGAGCTGAACTCCGCGGAGATATGCAAGACCATCATAGTGAAGGACAGGGGCGGCGCGAAGCACGCTGTACTCCTCCGCGGCGGCGACAGGATCGACTTCAGCAAACTGAAGGCGACCCTCGGAAAGATCAGCGTAGCCAGCCGTGAGGAGGTGATGGAGGCAACGGGCGTGGAGTCAGGGGCCGTATGCCCCCTGACCCTGAGCGTCCACGTGTACGTGGACGAGAGGGTCATGGAGTTGGAGAGGATCAACTTCGGTTCAGGGGATCACATGTACGGGATCGAGGTCCTGACGGCCGACTTGGCGAAAGCGCTGAGCTACACTGTGCTGGACCTGGCCGAGTAGTGTCACCGCGGACGCAGGCTCACCCGTCTAGCAGCCTTTTAGGCGGTCCACCAAGAACATTATCCCGTGGGTAAGGGTAAGGGCTTCGTCCGCATGCTGCTGGAGGCGTTAGCGGTGGCCCCGCGTTACGTCCGGCTGGGACTTGGGCTCATGCTGTTATACCTTGCGCTACTTGTTGGGATCACGACGACGCGGTGACGACCACTAGGTGCCATAAAATTTATAAAAAAGTCATATTTATGACATACCGTAAAGAAAATAAGCCCATAAGCGGAAGAGAACCGGTAAAGGCACAGGGCACCGATATGTCACCCAAGAAGGAAGCCAAGAAGGACGAGCAGGCCAGGGCGGAGCAGCAAAAGAGGATAGAGGAGCTGGAGAGGAGCCTAAGGGAGGCCGAGGACAAAGCCCAGAGGTACATGGACCAGCTCAAGTACATCAAGGCCGATCTTGATAACATCCAGAAGCAGAGCCAGCGCAGGCTCACGGACACACTGGAGAAGGCCAACGGGGAGCTGCTGCAGCTGCTGCTGCCCATCCACGACGAGCTGGAGATTCTTGCCACAAGGGACGCTGAGAAGGAGAAGCTGGAGGAGGGCGTACGGATGGTCCAGAGGAAGATGGCTAAGCTTCTGGAGTCCGCCGGCGTCCAGCCCATTGAGGTTCTGGGCTGCCTCTTCGACCCCTTCAGGCACGAGGCCATCGCGGAGGTGGAGACTCTGGAGGAGCCCGAAGGGTATGTGGTGGAGGAGGTAAGGAGGGGCTACATGTTTAAGGAGCGGCTGCTAAGGGCTAGTATAGTAAAGGTGGCCAAGAGCCCCGCAGAGCCTAAGGAGGAAGATCGAGATGAGTGAGAACAAGAGAGAAAAGATCCTAGGCATAGACCTAGGAACGACCAACAGCGCAGCCGCCGTCATGATGGGCGGCAAACCCACAGTCATTCCCAGCGCGGAGGGGCCCACGGTGGCGGGGAAGATGTTCCCCAGCGTCGTGGCTCTAACCAAGGACGGGCAGCTTCTGGTCGGTGAGCCCGCCAGGAGGCAGGCCGTCACGAACCCGGAGGGAACCATCCGGGAGGCTAAACGCCAAATGGGTACAGGCCGCAAGATAACTCTCCTAGGCAAAGACTATACGCCTCAGCAGATCAGCGCCTTCATACTCCAGAAGATACTGAGGGACGCCGAGACCTACCTCGGGGAGAAGATGACCAAGGCGGTCATCACCGTGCCGGCCCACTTCAACGACAACCAGAGGCAGGCCACCATCGACGCAGGCGAGATCGCGGGGCTCAAGGTGACGAGGATAGTGAACGAGCCGACGGCCGCCGCGCTGGCGTACGGCCTGGACAAGGCGGGCCAGGAGATGAAGATACTTGTCTTCAGCTTCGGCGGCGGAACCAACGACACAACCATCATGGACTTCGGGGGCGGCGTCTTCGAGGTCCTGGCCACAAGCGGCGACACCCAGACGGGCGGAGCCGACGTGGACAAGGCCATCATGGACTACCTGGTAGCGGACTTTAAGCGGGAGACAGGCATCGACCTGAGCGACGACCTGAAAGCCATGGCGCGCCTCAAGGAGGCCGCCGAGCGCGCCAAGATAGAGCTCAGCAACATCATCTCCACGGACATCGACCTGCCCTACATAGCCATGAACGCCAAAGGGTCCCAGAATCTTCACGTAACCATGACCCGCGCCAAGCTGGAGCAGATAGCCGGGTCAATCGTGAGCAAGGTAAAGGAGCCCATCACGCGCACCATCAGAGACGCGGGCCTCACTCCAGACAAGATCGATAAGCTCATCCTCTTCGGAGGAATGACGAAGATGCCGCTGGTCCAGCGCACCGTGGAGGAACTGCTCGGGAAGAAGGCGGAGCGCGGCATCGACCCAATGGAGTGCGTGGCCATAGGCGCAGCAATCCAGGGCGCCGTCCTAGCCGGCGAGATCGACGACATAGTGCTCCTGGACGTGACGCCCCTCAGCCTCGGAGTGGAGACGCTGGGGAACGTCTTGACCAAGATCATCGACCGCAACACCACAATACCGACGAAGCAGACAAAGGTGTTCAGCACAGCCGCCGACATGCAGACCGCCGTAACCATCCACGTGCTCCAGGGCGAGAGAGCCATGGCCAAGGACAACATCAGCCTGGGCAGCTTCAACCTGGAGGGCATACCCCCGGCGCCCAGAGGCGTACCCCAGATCGAGGTCACCTTCGACATCAACGCCGACGGCGTCCTCAACGTCTCAGCAAAGGACCTGGGCACAGGCAAGCAGATGGGCATCACCATCAGCGCCAGCACAAAGCTCAGCGACACCGAGAAGAACCGCATGGTCAAGGAGGCGGAGCAGTACGCGGAAGCCGACAAGCAGGCCATGGAGGAGGCCGAGACAAGGAACCAGGCCGACGCCCTCACATACAGCACAGAGAAGATGCTCGGGGAGCTGGGAGACAAGATAGGAGGCGACCTAAAGGCAAAGGTCCAGGCCAGCCTGGAGGCCCTGAAGTCAACCGTAAAAGACGGAAGCATCGCGGAGATCAAGGCCAAGCTGGAGGAACACCAGAAGGTGGTCCAGGAGGCCGGGGCGGCCGTCTACCAGCAGGCGCAGGCACAGCAAGCCCAGCAGGCACAGCAGCAGCCGGGCACGCCGCCGCCGGGCGGCGACCAGGAGCAGGGCAAGAAGACCGTGGACGCCGACTACAAGGTAGTCGATGATGAGGAGAAGAAACGGTAACGCCGCTTCGTCTCTGTGATAGCTACCCTTTTTCCGTATCTAACTTCCCTAACCCCTTTAGGTGTAGGGGCGGGGAACCAATCGGCGTAACGTTTGGCGTTTAAAGGCCGAATTAATAGTAAAATGAATAAGAGGATACTCATCGGTGGAGCCATAGTAATCGTATTGCTTGCCCTATATGGTTCTCAGATGTTCGTTGAGGGCCGCATCTACCTTGAGAAGGTTGAGCTGCTGAAGAGCAGAGGCTACGAGGTTGATGGCAGCCTTCCGTGGTCAGAGATGGAGGCCTGGGATGAGCAGACGTTGGAGAAGCACAAGTCCCGCATAAACATGGAGCGGAAGGAGTTGACCAACTGGGATGAGTTCTACATGATACTGAAGACGGCCTCCGGTAAGGCGGAGTACGACGGCAGCGTCTACGACGGCGTTCACTACTGCGATGACGCATACGTCATCTGGTTCAGCGCCATCCAGTTGAGGGGCACGAGCAAGAGGGGCTCGATCACCACCTACTTTATCATCCCCGACAAGTGACAACCTCACAGTTACAGCTGATTATTGCATGAAGTCTCAGACATGTATGGACCCCTAGACAGGATCGAAGACCACCTGGGATAGACGACACGAGGAAAACACTTGAGATCGAAAAGAAGTGACGCCCGGAGTCCACCAGTTAGCCACCATCTTTTATCACCGGGCAACGTTTTTAAGTAGAAGCCTCGGGAAGAATCACCGAACAAGTCTGGGCGTGATGTGGATTGTCTGGGAAGCGTGACTATTACGAGGTTCTGGGCGTCGGCAGGGACGCCGACCAGGACGAGATAAAGCGCGCCTTCAGGAAGCTGGCATTCAAGCTCCACCCGGACAGAAACAAGGAGCCCGACGCCGAGGAGCGGTTCAAGGAGATCAGTGAAGCCTATGCAGTCCTCAGTGACCCACAGAAGAAGCAGCAGTACGACGCCTTCGGTCACGCCGGCATAGACGGAAGGTACTCAACTGAGGACATATTCAGGGGAGCCAACTTCCAGGACATCTTTAGGGACATGGGGTTCGGCGACGACATCTTCAGCCGCATCTTCGGAGGCATGTTCGGAGGCGGCTTCGGCGGCTTCAGGTCCCAGAGGACAGGCCCCCGCAGAGGAAGAGACCTGGAGGCCAGGGTCGAGGTGACCCTGGAGCAAGCCGCCTTCGGGGCAGAGATAGAGCTGAGCCTCAACAGGATGGAGTCCTGCAACCGCTGCGGCGGCAACGGAGCCGAACCCGGCACAAGGGTGGCGGCGTGCCCCAGGTGCAACGGCACAGGCCAGATACAACAGAGAACCCAGAGCATCTTCGGCCAGATGATCACGGTCACCACGTGTCCGCGGTGCGAGGGCAGAGGCCAGGTCCCCGAGACCCCATGCTCCAAGTGCAAGGGCTCTGGGCTTGAGGAGAGGCGCCGCACCATGAGAGTCAACATACCTCAGGGGATCGATGACGGCGTCTACATGACCCTGAGAGGCCAAGGCGAGGCTGGGCCATACAGGGGTCCCCCGGGTGACCTGTACGTCCTAGTCGGAGTGAAGCCCCACGAGCACCTGCTGCGCCGCGGCTCGGACGTGATATATGAGGCTGAGATCAGCTTCCCCCAGGCCGCGCTGGGGACAGAGATCGAGGTTCCCATCCTCGGGGGCTCGGCGAAGCTGTCCGTCCCCGCCGGGACCCAGAGCGGAGACATCCTCAGGATGAGGGGAAAAGGAATATTGAGCAGGTTCGGGACAGGCGACCAGCTAGTGCACATCACCGTGACGGTGCCCAAGAAACTCACCCGGAAGCAGCGTGAGCTCGTCGAGGAGCTTGATAAGGAGCTTGGGAAGAAGAGAGGCCTCTTCGGTCCCTAACGCCTGTCGATGATCTCTTCTACGCTTCGGCCTGTTCCGATCAGCGTGACGGGGAGGCCCACCCTCTCCTCGATGGTCTCGATGAACTTCCTGGCCTTTGAGGGCACGTCGCCGTAGCTGCTGGAGCCCGCGGTCTCAGGGTACAGGACATCGAACTTGGTTACG
>DASWLJ010000289.1:0-1932 GCA_036396185.1 Bathyarchaeia archaeon
CACGGTGGGTTTGAACTCCCACTTCTTCTCCCTGTTTAGGGGGGCTATGTTGGTGCCCCTCGTGATGAAGGGCCCCGTCTTGTCCCAGAGCTCAATCTCTGACCGCTCCACCCCGTCCACGATCTTGCCCATGAGCCCGGGGCCCAGCTCGGCCACCAGTGGGGTGCCGATGTCCACGACGGGCTCCCCGGGCTTCAGGCCAGACGTTGACTCGTAGCACTGGATGTAGGCGGTCTCCTCGCTGAGCCTGACGATCTCGCCCATGAGCTTGAGGCTGCCCACCTCTACAAGGTCGCCCATCTTGGGCTCCTCGGTGAACTTGGCCACGATGAGTGAGCCGTTGATCCTCTCTATTGTGCCTTCAAGTCGCTGCGCCATCTAGATTACCCCCAGCTTCTTAGCGATCTCCGTCTGGAGCCTGCTGTTCGCGGTCTCCAGTCTCCTCTCAAGGGTGTTCTCCATGGTCTTGGTGCCGTTGGCGTTCATCACGACGACGCCCCCCACGATGTCCAGAGGGGTCTCGCTGAGCTGCACCTTCTTGCCGCCCAGGGCCTCCTTCACCTTGCTCAGGTTCTTCTTGATGTAAGCCAGGTCCCTCTTGTTGGCGGCTATTATGTACTCCTCCTCCGCTAGGGCCTGGTCGGCCTCGGCTATGAGCTTCATCAGCATCTCCGAGTAGTCATAGTCGGGGTGCTTGCCCTCCGCTATGGACTTAAGCTCCTCCAGGGCCTCAGAATGCACGGCCCCAAGGACCTCCATCCTGGCGTACAGGAGCTTCTTCCTGCCCTCCAGTTGGGCCTTGCCCACGATCCTGTCGTGTACGGCCCTGAGCTCAGAGCCCACTATACTCCCGATGCTTCTATTGGTCTGCTCCATGATCCGTTTGCGGTCCTCCTCGGCCTTCTCCAGTATCCCCTGGGCTCTCTGTTTGGCCTCCGCGAGCATCTGGTTCCGCTGCTCCACTATCTTCTCGATCAGCTTGGCGTCCATGTCCTGGCTCATCTCTGGAGAACCTCCTCAACCACCATCCCCGCGGCCTCCTTGATCTTCTCTACAGGGAAGGTCTTGATCTCCTGCGCCTGTTTATCGTATTCTTTCTCGATCTTCTTGGCCTCCTGCCTGGCCTCCTTCTCTGCGTCCACCAGGAACTCATCTAGGTCTGTGCGGTACTGGGCCTTGACGAGACGCTTCTCTGACTCCTCTTTGGCGGCGTTAACAATCTCGTCCGCCTTAGCCTGGGCCTCAGATGTTATTCCCTGAGCCTCCTCCTCGGCCTTGGCGAGTAGTTTCTTCAGTCTTCCGCTCAATGAAAGGATGCTTTTCATTTCCATTGTTCTATAACTCCAACCTTGTACCTATAGCGAGCGAGACCACCGCCTGTAGCTCCTCCATCCTCATCCCTGTCTCCATGGTGAGGTCGGGTATAAGGGCGAAGATGGGTGTGATCCTGCCCCTCTTCATCACCTCCTCTCTGATGGGCCGGGTTGCTCCAGCGTATCGTTCAGGAATGACGATGAGCTTGAAGTCGCCCTCGTTGACTAGGCGGGTAAGGGTCGCGACCACTGTCCCCTCCTCGTGCTCCTCGTAGCCTGAGGCGCCGATGAGCTCGAAGCATGTGACGAAAGAGGAGGGACCAATGACGGCTATGCTCATTTTCCTATCAGCAACGTTTCCTCACCTAAAAAAACTTATGCACATACGAAAACCCAGAAAATATGCTTCTCTGGGTTTCGCGGACGATGAAGTAGACTACGATGTGATTTAAAATATTTGAAAAATGGGTTTAATGGAACAGGTGCTCAATGAACACGTCCAGGGCGTTGGTGAACAGCGCAGGCCATATGCCGAAAATTATCGACAAGGCTCCGAGGGCCACGAACGCGACTATCATCGTATCCGGCACCCGCTTCACCTCCTTGAGGGCGTCGGGCA
>DASWLJ010000290.1:0-3135 GCA_036396185.1 Bathyarchaeia archaeon
ATCCCGTAGTAGTCCTCTGTGCCTGTGCCTACGAGGCTTGGCAGCTTCTCGCCGTCTACGTAGATCATATCGTCGCCCTCGCCGTACCAGTTGAACTTGTCCGATTTACGTAGGTTGACGACGTTGACGTTGCAGCCCACGTAGTGGCCCTTACCCTCGGCCTCCAGCAGCAGGTAGTTGCCCTTGCCGTCGGGATTCTCCCCCATGAACATCCATGTGCGGTTGTCTACGCCCTCGTCGCTCACGCCATCCGTGGGGTTCTCCCTCCTCCACATGGCGTGGAACCTGCCGAGGCCGTCATCCGGCATGCTCCACTCCTCGTAGTCCACGTAGTAGTAGAAGCTTGCCACCTGCTTCTCGCCCTGGTTCTCCAGAGTGATCTTGGCGCCCTTTCCGTAGGGCATGGGCCACCAGCAGTTGAACCCTTTTCCGTCCTCAGGGCTCATCTGTAGGGGCGCCGAGACGTAGTTGTGGGTGAGGCCGTGGCCTATGCCGAAGAAGTCTCCTATGGGGGCCTCCACGCTGGGGCTCTTCTCGCCGTCCCAGTGCATGCGGATGACCAGCTTCCTGAGGTACCATTCCTCCTCTGAGCGTATGGTGACCCAGATGTGCTTCACGCACCCGGCTCCCTTCATCTCCGCGAGGGCCGAGGTTTCCCCAGGCTCAACAACTATGTAGTCCCTGTTGCCGCCTGTGCGGTCGTAGCTGCTGAACCTGCGGCGGCGGTGATCCTTGAGGCGGGGGGCGTCTGAGAACCCGCCGCCTAAGCTTGAGAAAGACATGTTTATCGATGATTATTGTGCGTGGCGGCCGGAAAAAACTTGGGTTGACGGGCCGCATACTATTTTCTCTGCCTGTACAGCTTAAGGTCCACCACCCTAGCCATGGCCTCGGCGTCCAGTCCCCCTCCGAGGAACGCGTTCACCTTGTCAACGGTGGGCCACGGGTCCTTCAGGGTCTCGTTGTAGTCCACGTGTAGGGTCTTCACGTTCGTCTGAGCCACAAGCCACCTATGAACATCGGACAGGTGTCTCCTGTAGAGGGCGGCCATGGCCTCGTCTGGTACGCCGTCGGGCGCCTCTCCTCGGCGCTCCATCATCTTCCTCTGGCTGGCCAGGACCTCCATGATGTCGCGGTGCATGAAGATCACCCTGTACTCGTGGTCCTGGGGGAGGTGTTTGAGGAGCATGCTGATTATCTTCACGGCCTTGCCCTCGGCCCCCGTGAGCCAGGTCGCGTCCCTGTCCAGCTGCTTTACGTGCTCGTACTCGAGGTAGCCTTGGAGGTTGTCCTCGTCGGCCTCCCTCTGGTTGTCGGTGAGCACGGGGACGCTGCCCGCCTGGAGCATGCTCATCATCATGCTTGTGCCGCTGCGGGGTAGACCTGAGACTACTACGATCATCCACTGGACTCCGCCTGATCCTATCTGTCGGGAGGTAAAAAAGGGGCTCGGTTGGGCGTGTTTGCGGTGGGCTCGCCGTCTGTGGGTCGAATGATTTATAATATTCTCCTTGTTGATCGTTGGGGATGGTTCGCTTCATCGTGTTCCTGGAGATGACCGGCGATTTCCTGAGGCTCCCCTTGGAGGAGAGGCAGGAGTTCATCCCCCGGTGGAACGAGATCGCGTCGAAGTACGGGATCAAGATGTTGTTCTGGGGGCTCCCCTTGGGCGTGTTGGAGCAGGTTGTCATAGTCTACGAGCTGGTGGGGAACCAGGAGCTGTTCTTCGTGTTCCAGAGGGAGTGGCTGGGGCTGGGTACGCCTGAGGCGGGGAAGTACATCAGGAACACCCGCACAATAATAGTCCACTGACTGTCAGGTTATATGCCGCCGATCCATTTCTCTGTTCATGGTTAAGCCTGTTGGGCCGTTGATGTGGGAGCACCGCCTGATAGAGCGCATCGTGCCGATGCTGAGGAAGCAGGTTGAGCTCATCGACGAAAGCGGGGAGGTTGACGCCTCCTTCGTGGAGAAGGCCGCCGACTTCTTCAGGGTCTACGCTGACAGGACCCATCACGGGAAGGAGGAGGACATCCTGTTCAGGGCGCTGGAGGCGAAGAGGCTCAGCCTCGAGCACAGGGGCACTATGAGGGAGCTGGTGGAGGAGCATGTCCACGCGAGGGCCACCGTGAAGAGGCTTCTCTCTGCTCGACTGGACTGGCTCAACGGCGACAGGAGGGCCCTCGGCGTGGTCAAGGAGACGCTTCTGGAGCTCTCAGAGTTCTACCCCGTCCACATTGAGAAGGAGGATAAGCGGTTCTTCCTGCCCGTGATGGACTACTTCACGGGGGCTGAGCTGGACGCGATGCTGGGCGAGTTCGACGAGTTCGACAGGGGCATGATCCACTGGAGGTATCAGAGGCTGCTGGAGGACCTGGGGGGAGAGGCGGTTGAGGCTACGCTGCGTGTGCCCGAGCTCTCGAGGTACGTTTGCACCGTGTGCGGGTACGTCTACGACCCCGCGAAGGGTGACCCTGAGAGCGGCGTGGAGCCCGGCATCGAGTTCAAGGATCTGCCAGGCGTCTGGGTGTGCCCGGTATGCTTCGCGCCGAAGAGCATGTTCAAGAAGAGCTAGGGCTCGGCTTGTCTGCGGCGTCGGGAGCTGTTCGCTTCGGGGCCTCGTTTGGTCTGTTTTCTCTTTCTCCGCGTGTGCACGTAGGGGGGAAGGGGGGGGTGTAGTCACCACCACCGCGATTACCCGTTTTTCGGATTGTTTTATGGTTTAGAGGCTTTTTCAGGGTTCTTAGGCGGCGGTGGTCGGGGTGTAGTAGTCGTCTTACTTTATTTTTCGCCGCGATTTCGGGTTTCGTGAAGGGTTCTGTTTCATCACACGCCGGTTCAGGCGTCACGCTGAGATCCACCTTAACACATGTCGAGGCGTTGTGCATCCATGTTCGTCGCTGGATGGGATTATGTGATCGTTGGCACAGGCGCGGATGTATTGGTACCAATACATCGGTGGTTTGTCGCGGGCATACTGGTATTGGTACCAATAGGTTTGGAGAGCCAAAGGTCCCCAGGCTACACAGTATTGGTACCAATAGGGCTTGTGGGCGTGGTTTAGGCTGGAGCGTTCAGGGCCTGTATGCTGCGTGGTATTGGTACCAATACCCATTGGTCTGCGGCCATCTCACG
>DASWLJ010000291.1:0-17311 GCA_036396185.1 Bathyarchaeia archaeon
GTGGCCACTATGGGCTTCCCGCCCTTGAGTAAGCCCTGGCCGAGGAGTATGCCCGAGACCACGCCTATGACAGTGTCGTCTATCTGGTCCCCCGCCTTGATCACGTAGATGGCCTCCAGCTCCTCCACCATGCCCTTCATCTGGACCAGGTCCAGGGCCGAGCCGATCCTGCGGCGGTACTCGTCCAGCGTCTGCTGGGCCTCGGCCATGGCCTCGCCCCTGTCGCCGAGGCATATGCTGAGGCCCACGCCGGCTTTACCCATCCTGCCGCATGCGTTGAGGAGGCTGGCGTACTCGCGGCCGCTCCTGAGGGCGGTGCCCGCGTCCTCCAGCCTGAACGTGTAGATGGTGCCTATGAGCTCGTGGACGGACCCCGGGGAGCAGCCTGTGCTCACCATGTGGCTGCTGAGTGCGCTGAACAGGGTGCGTGTCTCGTCCTCCGACAGGTCCGCTAGGGCTCTGAGCCGCTCCCCCTTACTGAGCTCCACCCCGATCTGTTTGAGGAAGGCCACGCAGTTGCCCTCGTTGCCGCTGAGCCCGGGGATGTAGGGGGTCGTTGTGTACGCTATAGCCTTGGGGAGGGGCCTAGTCTCGTAACCGTAGAAGATGAGGCCGACGTGCTTCTCCAGGAGCCCCGCTTTCGTGGCGTCCTCCTCGATGAGCGTGTTCAGGCCCATGAGGGTCTTTCGCTCTCCCTTATCCTGCTGGTCCCCCAGGGCTCCCACCAGGGCGAGGCAGCTCAGGTCAGTGTTCCCGGGGTCAAGGGCCTTGGCGAACATGTAGCTGATGCCTGAGGCGGCTATCTCCCGCGCCCCGTCGATGCCGTGGAGCATGGGGTTCACGTGGAAGATGCTCGGCGATTGCTGCCCCACGCAGAGGTGGTGGTCAAGCACTATGACGTCCTGCCTCAGGCTCTCGCCTATGATGTCCAGGTAGCCGCTGCCGAAGTCCGTGAAGACGACCAGGGGCGGGTTCTCCTCCCTGAGGGCCTGAACGAGCTTCTCGTCCAGCTTCTTCTCGCTGGTCACCCTGAAGCACGCCCCGGCTCTATAGGCGGCTACGCTCACGATGCCGCCGCTGCTGAGGCCATCCGCGTCGTTGTGGGTCACGATCCGCACCCTGTGGCCCTTCTTCACGTGGTCGAGAAAGACGTTAACCGCTGGTCCGAAGGATTGAAGGAACCCGTCCCGCCCGGCCATTCTGACCCGGCTAGACGGTCACTATCTCGTTCCTGTAGCTCCAGTCCCTGGGCAGAAGCCCCTGCCTCTTGTAGAACCGTGTGAGCCTGTAGATATTGCTCTCCGTCAACTGGAGGCCCCTCTTGTTGCCGTAGTCCTTGGGGTTGCGCTCCAAGTGTCTCCGGAGACGGGTGGCCGCCACCATCAAATTGTAGAGATCCTCGGGTATCCGGGGTGCCAGGCTCGCCTCCTCCAGGACCTTCCTTATGCCGTGGCCTACTATGGGCTTTACGAGGGGTACTCCGTGGACGTCTCTGAGGATGTTGCCTATCTGGCTCTGGGCCTTGCCCTCCCTGGCAAGGTTGATGATGAGTGCCTGGACCTCGTCGGGCTGGTAGACTACCCAATTGGGGGGCCGCTTGCTCACGGGCCTGGTGCTTCGGCTTCCGCCCCGCATCGATGAGAGTTTTCCTACCATTCTGTGTTTTCTCCGGGTGCTCTATGGTTAGACTCTGCTGCCTATAAAAAGGTTTTTAGTATCGTTATCTTGTAATAAAATTAACTAAATATTGCTACTATTTTTAGTTGCGTGACGTGAACCACCTTGAACCTGGAACCATCTTCAGCCGCCGATAAACTCAGAGATCATTAAACCCCTTTAAAGCTCTAGTACAAAACTCCATAACCATCAATAGGCGTACCATCGAAGCAAGAACGCTATGAGGCCACAAACTTCGGCCCTCAAGGTAAAGGACCTTATGACCCCCAACGTTGTATCCATTTCACCCGGGGAGTCCGTGGAGGACGCGGCCCGCGTCATGACCCGGTTCGGCATCAGCAGCGTCATAGTCTCAGCCGGCGCCGGCGTGGACGGGATACTCACAGAGAAGGACGTCCTTCAGAGGGTGGTGGCCAGCGGCAGGGACCCCAAAGCCACCACGGTGGGCGACGTCATGACCCGGTCGGTCATCTCGGCTGAACCCGAGATGAGCCTGGAGGAGGCCGGCCAGATCATGCTCAACAAGAGGATAAAGAAGCTGCCCGTCATCCACCCCCGGGACGGTGGTAAGGTTCTGGGCATCCTGAGCCTCACCGACATCGCCAGCCTTCAACCAGAGATCATGAGAGACTTCGCCAAAAACAGCTGGGAGCTCAACGCCCCCCCGGACGTGGAGGAGCTCGTCGCTCTGGACGAGGGCCCCCACCTGGAGTTCAAGGCCAGCCTCAGGTACAACACCAAGGGCAAGTGCGTGGACCCAGAACTGGAGGTCAACTGCTTGAAGACGCTGTGCGCCTTCATGAACGCGGACGGCGGCGAACTGGTCATAGGGGTCAGCGACGACCGCAACATCGTCGGCCTGGACCACGATTATAGGACGCTGCCTAAACCCAACAGGGACGGCTTCGAGAACTACATGATCAACCAGGTCTCCAACAAGATAGGGGACCTGTACCTCAGGTACGTCAGGTTCAGGTTCTACGAGGTGGACAGCATGGAGGTCTGCCGCGTCACGGTGCAGAGCAGCCAGGCGCCGGCCTTCCTGAACCACAAGGGCAAGCAGCACTTCTACGTGCGCACGGGCAACGGGTCGAGGCCCTTCGAGATAGCGGACGCCACCAAGTACATGATCGACAGGTGGCCCGACATTTTAGCGCAGTAGGCTACTGTTTCCTGAGCCACTCGCCCAGCTTCCTGAAGGCCCGGGCCCTGTGGCTTATCTTGGCCTTCTCCTCCGGTGTCATCTCGCCGAAGGTTCGCCCGTCTCCCTCGTAAGGCGCGAATATGGGGTCGTAGCCGAAGCCTCCGGTGCCCCGGCACTCGTGGACGATCACGCCGCGGACCTCACCGGTGAATGTGACCGAGGTGTCCCCGTCCCTGTAAGCGACCGCTGAGATGTACTTGGCACCCCGGTCCTTCTCGCTCTCCATGAGCTTCAGTATACCCTCATTGCTGATTGTGCGCAGCGCGTAGCTGCTGTAGGGGCCGGGGAACCCGAAGTACTTGTCGATGTAGAGGCCCGCGTCCTCGACAAGTATTGGCACGTCCACTTCCAGCTGCCTGAGGCTGAACTCGGCGATGACCTCAGGGTCGTCGGACTGTATCTCGACGCGGTCGATGCTCAGCCGCTCCAGCTCGACGCCGTACTCGGCCAAGACCTCCCTGGCCTCGGCGTACTTGTGGTCGCTGCTGGTGCCCATCCACACCCTAGTTCTTTTCAATGTAGCGCCCCCTTCTGGCGACCTCATACATCCGCTGGATGGCCTCCTCGGCCTCTGGGTTGGTCTCCCTGTACCCTGCCTTGAACGCCTCCAGGAGCTGCTCCTGGTGCCTGTAGTGGGTGCTTGTGAGCATCCTGTTCATCAGGTTCAGGTCTACTCCCCGCTTCTCCACCTCCGAGCTCACCTCGCTGAGCCCGAAGTCGATGAACACGATCCTGTCGCCGCTCTTTATGATGTTGCTGGTGGTGAGGTCGCCGTGGATGACGCCCATCCTGTGGAGTATCCCTGCGTACCGGCCTATCCTGTGGAACAGGGTGCGCCTCTCCTCGTCGCTGAGCCGGTCCACCAGGTCCCTGACCTTGACGCCGTCGATGTACTCCATGACGATGACCGCGTTCTCGGGGTCCACCTGGTAGAGGAGCGGCGTGGGGACGCCCGCGTCCTTGACCCTGTGGATTATGTCTGCCTCGGCCTTGGTGCGGCTCCTCCTGAGCTGCCTGTCCAGCTCGGGGTGCCTGTACGTCTTGGGCTTCCTGGTCTTCACGAGGACCCTCAGCCCGTTCCAGTCTGTGAGGATGAGGTCGGCCTCGGCGCCTCGGGCTATCAGCTTCTCCATGGTACCTCCACCTGGTCCATCCTCCAGTTGGGGTTCACATGGCTCGCCTCTATGGGCGTCCTGATCCCCGAGTTGTAGGCGAGGATGCCCGTCCACGCTATCATGGCGCCGTTGTCCGCCGCAAGCCTTATGGGGACCACGTATGGCTTGGCGCCGTGCTCCTCGGCTATGGACTTCACTATGCTTCCCAGCCGCTTGTTGGCGGCAACGCCCCCGGTGAGGAGCAGCTCCGGCTTCGAGGTGTGGGCGAGCGCCCGCTCCGTGATCTCGCCCAGCATGGCGTACGCGGTCTCCTGGAGGCTGAAGCACAGATCCTCGACCCTGTGCTTACCCGTCTGGAGCTCAGTTGTGATGGCCGTCAGCAGGCCGCTGTAGCTGAGGTCCATGCCCTTCACCGTGTATGGGAGCGGTATCAGCTTCTCTCCCTGGGCCGCCTTCCTCTCTATGTCTGGGCCCCCCGGGTACTCCAGGCCTGCGGCCCTGGCGAAGGTGTCAAGGCAATTGCCCACGGCTATGTCCAGGGTCTCTCCGAAGATGCGGTACCTGCCGGACTCGTAGCCGCTGACCAGGGTGTTGCCCCCCGACACGTAGAGTGTGAGGGGGTCCTCGGCGCCGGTGGCCACGCGGCCGATCTCCACATGGGCGACGCAGTGGTTGACGCCTACAAGCGGCTTGTTTAGGTAGCTGGCCATGGCTCTGGCGCAGGTGGCGCCCGTCCTCAGGCAGGGGCCGAGGCCGGGCCCCTGGGCGAAGGCCACTATGTCGATCTCCTTGACGCTTACGGCTGCGGCGTCCAGGGCCTTCCTGACGGCGTCGCCCATCTGCTCGCTGTGGTGCCTGGCGGCCTCCCTGGGGTGGATGCCCCCCTCCGCGGGCACGTGGATGTCCAGTATGTTGGCTAGGATACGTTTGTCGCTGGACACTATGCCTATGCCCAGGTTGTCCGCCGTGGACTCGACGCCTAGCGCTATCATTCACACCGAGTGAACGTGGACCCCATAAAAACCTTTACAGGCGCATCCGCGCTGCCCTAAAGGATGAAAAATGGGGTGAGCCGAATAAAGAAATGGGCTTCTACTCCACGTAGATGGCGGGCCTGTAGGGCTTGGATCTGTTGGCTCTCTTGGCGGGGTCCTCGATCCATGGGTCTGACTCCCCCGAGATGGCCACGATGCACCCGAACTCGGCCTCCATGTAGGCTGTGGCGTCCTGCAGTATCGTGACCTCGTTGAGCTGCCCCATGGTCAACCGCATGTCCAGGTCGGCCTCGGGCATCTTTATTATGTCCTCGACTATGGTGCGGGCGAACCCTGGGACGATCTTGGCGCGGATCTTCATCTCGTCGTCCTTGAACGCCTCCTTGATGAGGGTGCCCACGTCCAGGGTGCCCGACTTGGCCAGCTCCAGGGCCTTCATGTAGATCTTCCACTTCCACCCGTCGGCTGTGTAGAAGTGGACCTTGGCGGGTTTGATGCCTGTGACTTTGGTTATGTTCTGTACGTCTTCTACGCTGCTCTGGACGATGGTCTCCAGCGTCTCGCTGTCCCTCCTCACCAGGCCCTGGTTGACGCTGGGGTACTCGGCGAAGGCGATGAAGCCTTCTCCGCCCATCATCTCCCATATCTCCTCACTCAGGTGGGGCGTGAATGGGGCCAGCATCCTGATCTGGGTGTCCAGGACGGTCCACTCCACGTGGTGGACGGCCTTGGCCCTGTCCTTGGTGTCCCTCTGCTTGGCTACGCGCTTCAGGTACCACTCCATGTCCTGGTTGAGCTCGTAGAGGGCCGCGTGTATGGTCTTCCTGACCTTGAGCTCGGTCATGGCCTCCTCGGCCTCCGCCACGTAGCTCTGGAGCCTGCTGAGCATCCAGCGGTCGATGTCCCTCAGGTTCCTGGCGTTGCCCTTGCCCTGCTTCACGATCTCCTCGGCCTTGGCGTAGAACTTCTCCAGGTTGTCCCTCATGCTCTTGGCCAGCTCCGGGCTGAAGTCGGCGTCCTTGATGGGCTCCGCCGTGATCATTAGGCTCAGCCTCAGCGGGTCGGCCCCGAACATGTCCACGGCGTTTATCAGCGGTATTATGTTGTTGAGGCTCTTGCTCATCTTGGCGCCCTCCATGAGCACGGAGCCGTTGACGAAGATGCCTCTGGGCCACATCTCCCTGGGCCAGATGCCGTCGTGGACGAACACCATGTATGTGAGGTGGTTGCTGATGAGGTCGCGGCCGCTGTGCCTGGCGTCCATGGGGTAGAAGTAGGTGAATTCCCCGCGGAGCTCCTCCAGCTTCTCCTCCGGGAATCCTGTTTTGACGCTGACCTTCAGCGGCTCGCCCTTGCCCAGGAACACGTAGTCCCAGAAGTCCTCGGTCAGCTGCTCGGGCTCCGGCTTCACCTCGTTGATGCCCTTGATGACCGTGTAGTAGGCCATGTAGATGACGCTGTCGCTCAGCGCCTCTATGATCCAGTCCGGGGCCCACGGTAGCTTGGTGCCGAGGCCGGCCTTCCGGGCGCACGCCTTCTCCCTCAGCCAGTCTATGACGTTGTGGTACTCCTGCCTCAGTTCCCGCGGCACTATTTCCATGGCGTCGATGTTCTCGTGGGCCAGCCTCTTCCAGGCGGGGTCGCCGTAGTTGATGAACCACTGGTTCTCGAATATCTTGACCACGACGTCTGCTCCGCACCGGCACCTGACTGGCTCCAGGAGCTCGTACATGGTGGTGGCGGTGCCGTTGGCCACCATGTCCTGCTTGACGGCCTCCTTGGCCTGCTGGACGGGGAGGGACGCGTACTGGCCCGCGTTGTTCCTCATCTTCCCTCCGTGGAACTCGGCGCTGTACACCTCCTTGGTGGCCTTCTCCAGCCGCTCGTCGCTCTGGTCCGTGATGCCCATCTTGGCGACGATGTCCACGGCCGGGCTCTCGCCGTAGCCGCTGGCCTCGATGACGCTGACGGGCTCAAGGCCCTTCGCCAGTGCGGGCTTGAACTTGTAGGCTGAGGGGTTCTTCTTTACGTCTCGCTTCAGCTGCTCCAAGGCGACTAGGTCGAAGGGGGCGTGGGCGGGCACCGACATGACGACGCCGGTGACTGCCTTGGGGTCCACGAAGCCGGCGGGTAATATGGGCATCTCGGCTCCTGTGGCGGGGTTAGTCAGGGTGGCCCCTATGAAGCGGCTACCCTGGAACTCGTCCAGCACCTCGATCTTGTGTCCCAGCAGCTGCAGCTTGTCGGCTGCCTCTGCGCTAACCACCCAGGTCTCGTCGTCGACCTTGGCCTCCACGTAGACGGCGTCCGGGTTCAGCCACATGTTGGTGACGCCGTACACGGTCTCCGGGCGCAGGGTGCCGGCGGGGAAGACCAACTCGTCCTTGGTGAACTTGATGACCGTGAACTCCTCTATCTCGGGCTCCTTGTCGCCGACGGTGTCGTGCTGGCCCACAGGGTTCCCGCAGCCCGGGCACCAGCCCACGGGGTGGCTGCCCTGGGTGATGTACCCCTTCTCGCGGAGCTTGGCGAACTGCCACTCGATGAACCTGTGGTAGTACTCGTCCACGGTGGTGAACTCGCGGCGCCAGTCGACGCTGTACCCGATGCGCTGCATCCCGTGCTTGATCTCCTCCGCGAAGTAGCGGGCCATGGAGATCGGGTCCTCCAGGCTCTTGAGCTTCCTCTTGGGTATGTTGTAGAGCTTGAGGAACGTTTCGAGGAGTGGGGGGTCCTTCTCCTTGAGCCTCTCCACCATGGCGAACAGGGGCGTACCCGTGTAGTGCCAGGCCATGGGGAACAGCACGTTGTAGCCGTGCATCCTCATGTACCTGGCGTGCACGTCTGTCAGGGTGTAGGTGCGGCCGTGGCCTATGTGCTGTGGGCTGTTGGGGTAGGGGTATGCCACCGTCAGATAATATTTAGGCTTCTCCGGGTCAGGGTCGGTCTCGTATACCTTCGCCTCGGCCCAGCGGTTCTGCCACTTCTCCTCGATATGTTTCCAGTCAACCATATGCGCTCTATCCTCTAGCTAATGTGACTCTTGGACGCATGTTGAATAAAGGTTATGAGTAAAAACGGTTACGCACAGGCGGACGGAACTAGCCGAGTCCAGCCTTTATGGCATAAACCAGCTTGTCCTCGGATTCCCTGAACTTCTCGTGGCTTCCTCCGCTGCCCTGCCCGAAGTGGGGCTGCCCTCCACCGCCGCCTCCCATGGGCCTGCCAAGCTCCGTAGCGAGCCTACCAACGTGAACGCCCATCTCAGACAGAAACACTGTACGTGGAGAATATATTGAATTAAAAAAGTCAAGGAAAGCCGGGCTTCGAGTCTTTGCATGAACACAGACTTTTTTTCTTGGAATTATATGGTGGAGTGGGGTAGGAACCCAGTCATCCTAGGACCGCTCTTATCCTCCGCACGCCAGCGGAAATCCCCTCTTCCTTCACTATCTTGAATCGCCCAAGCTCACGCGTATTCCCCACGTGCGGGCCGCTGCACAGCTCCGTCGAGAAGTCGCCTATGGAGTACACGGAGACCTTTTCTCCGTATTTCTGCTCGAACACCGCCTGACTCCCCATCTTTATTGCTTCCTCTAGCGTGGTCTCGATTCTCTTGACTGGAACAGCTTTCCTGATCTGCCCGTTCACCAACTCTTCTACGGCCTTAATCTCCCCGTCGGTCAGCTTCCTGTCGAAGTTGAAGTCAAACCGTAGACGTTCCTGCGTTATGTTTGAACCCTTCTGGACGATTTCCTTTCCCAAGACCCGCCTCAGCGCCTCGTTGAGCAAGTGCGTCGCCGTGTGCAGCCTCACAGTCGCCTCAGCCGTGTCGGCAAGGCCGCTGCCGAACCTCTTGTCGGCGCCGGCCTTGGACACCTGCTGGTGCTTTTCCAGCTCCTCGCGGAACCCGTCCACATCAACGAGGATGCCGCTCTCCCGTCCCAGCTCCCTGGTTATCTCTATGGGGAAGCCGAAGCTCTGGTAGAGAAGGAACGCGTCCTTGCCGTCGATCCTCTGCTTCTCGGCGGCTATCCTGTTGAACCTGTTCAGGCCCCTCGCCAGCGTGTTACTGAACCTATTGTACTCCTTCGCTAGCTCGGTTACGATGAATTCTTCACTCGTCTTCAGGTGAGGGTAATCCCTGGAGTATTCCTCGATCACGACCCGGGATAGCTCGCTCAGGAACTCCTTCTCTATGCCCAGCAGTCTCCCGTGCCTGATGGCCCCCCTGATGATCCTCCTCAGGACGTACCCCTGCTCCACGTTCAGGGGCGCTATCCCTTCGGCCAGAATGAACGTGGCTGCGCGAGTATGATCACATATCGCTCTAACGCTTCTACTTTGATTTATAGAGATATTTTCAGAAATTATTTCCGCGATTACTTCAATACCCACCAGTTCTTTGATTTTATCGATTAGTGGAGCGAATATCTCGGTCTCGTACACGTTATCCTTGCCCTGCAGGACCGCGACCGTCCGCTCGACCCCCATCCCCGTGTCGACGTTCTTCTGCCTAAGCGGCTCATACTCACCGGCCGGTGTCCTGTTGTACTCCATGAAGACGTTGTTCCAAATCTCATTATATTTCCCGCAGGAGCAGCCGGGCCTGCACTCGCTTCCGCACGGCTCCTTACCGGTGTCGTAGAACATCTCCGTGTCAGGCCCGCACGGCCCCGTATTGCCCACCGGGCCCCACCAGTTATCATTCCTCGGCAGATAGAAAATCCTGTCTTTGGGGATGCCCAGTTTCTCCCATATTCTCGCGCTCTCAGTGTCCCTGGGTATCTTGTCGTCTCCCGCGAAGACTGTGACGGAGAGCCTCTCTTTATCGATGTTGAGCCATTCCTTGCTCGTCAGGAACTCGTAGCTCCACGGTATGGATTTCTCCTTGAAGTAGTCTCCGAGAGACCAGTTTCCCAGCATCTCAAAAAAGCTCAGGTGGAAACTATCCCCTACCTCATCGATGTCGCTGGTTCTGAGGCATTTTTGTACGTTTACAAGTTTTTTCCCACTTGGATGCGGTTGACCCAGTAGATACGGTACAAGTGGATGCATTCCAGCCGAGATAAATAATGCAGTTGGATCATTTTCCGGTATAAGAGACGCATTCGCAATTACTTTATGTCCCTTTCTTTGGAAAAAATCCAAGTACATCTTTTTCAACTTGTCAGAACTAATCAATTAAACCACCTTAGCTGCATTTGTAAATCATTTGATATCTTAGGCACATAAACGAGATGTAAGCTATCTGTTGGTATTCGCATTGTATCAGGCTCCTAAAACTAGGATAGGGTGGGTATATCTAAAAGAAACTTGGGGAAGGTTAACCGAAGAGGGCGCCGAGACCCTGCAGGTCTTCCTCTTCCTTCTTCTCCTTAGGTTTCTCCTCGGGGGCGGCCTCCTTCTCCTCAGCGGCTGCGGGAGCAGCGGCGGGGGCGGCGCCGGCCGTGAAGACGGGCGCCTTGAGGGCCTCATCGATGTTGATGTCTGCGAGGGCGGCGACGAGGGCCTTGACCCTGGTGGTGTCGGGCTTGAGTCCCGCCGCTGTGAGCGTGCCTGTGATCGCTACCTCTGTGATCTCCTTGCCTGCGCTGTGGAGGAGCATAGCGGCATACATGTATTCCATACTTTTCACCTCTATTGAATGTCTATCCTATCGGACTGCTATATGACAACCACACCCCCTATTTTTATTCTTTCCGTTTTTATGGGGGCCTTGGCCTGCAGCCGTTTAACCCGCCGGCGAGCACAGGTTAGGCGCGGTTGTACGGTGAGACGGATCAGGGTTTGTACACCGTGGCTGCTGTAGATGAGATGAACCTGGCTAGCCGCCCATCTCTCTCAGGGTCTTCACCCAGTGCTGCTCGCCCTGGAACAGTTCGGCGAGGCGGCTGACCTCGGCCTCGTAGGTCTGGAAATCCTCGTCGCCGTCCAGCACCAGAAGCAGCAGCTTGCCCTTGGCGTGCTTGACGCAGGCCACCTTGTAGCCGGCTACGCCGATCCTGATCTCGTCGGCTGGCCTGGTCTTGGCCAGCCTCAGAATCTGATCTATTACTCCGTCGTTTATTGCGGCAGGCAGCTCCCAGTCCTTCGGGTGCGTGTGAACTCTCTTACCCAGGGGGCTCTTCACTATCAGCGCCACCCTGGTCCCCCTGGGCTCCGCGGCCGGGGCCTCGGCTTCGCCCAGCTTATCCAGGCTCAGCCTGGGCCTGTCGCCGTCCGCGAGCCTCTCCGTCTGCTTCTTCCTCAGCCTCACATACTCCACGGGGTCCAGGTTGTCGTCCTTGAACAGCCGGTCCAGCTCGTTGAGCCTCGACACGGTCTCCCGGGACTCAGCCCCAGGTCCGCCGCCTGTCGCCGCTATGGCTTGGAGTGGCTGCTCGGAGTCCCTTGACTTCAGCGCGACCTCGGTCTTCCACGCGTCGACGCAGACCTGGCACGTCTGGAGAGGTATCTGCTGGGACGGGAAAGGGCAGGGCCTCCCCTGCACGAATACGCAGTCCCGTTGCCCGCTCAACCCGGCTTCTCCTAGTAGTCCCTGACCTCGATGAGGCACGTCTCGTAGTCGAGGACGATGCTGTTGATCATGAAGAGGACCTTGAAGTTCACTGCGCCTGGCCACGAGGCGTGGGTGTTGTTGTACTCGTAGAAGAAGAACATCTCAGTGTCCGGCGCCGGGTAGCTTCTCCAGCTCTGGAGGGAGCCTGAGCCCACCTGGTACTGTATCAGCGAGCCGGGGCCCGTGCTGTTCAGTATGTTGCCCCACTCATCCATGGGCTGTATCGTCACGTTTGCCTCGTCCGTGCCTGTGCTCAGCGTGAAGGTGACTAGTATCTTGTTCTTGCCCAGGGGCCTAGACCTGAACCCGGATATGGTTCTCTCGGAGTCGGTGGTCTGAGCCTCGTAGTAGCTGGACTCCTGGGTTATCGGCGTTATGGTCCAAGCCTGGGTGCCTGTCACAAGCGCCATGGCCACCAGTAGCGCGAATATTATGACGTTGCGTCTCTTCATCCTCTAGCCCCTCTTCGCACAGTATGAATCCGAACTCGTTTATCACGTTATTCCGTAAACAACGGTATACCTCTGATATACGCTTAGTGTATTGAGGTTTAACAACGGTAGCGGCCCCAAAAAATTAACATGAACATGTTAACGCCGCAAACGGCTCAAGGTACGTGAACTTGGCTAAAAACCCGTCCACTCGGCGCCTAAACTCTTTTATCTTAATGCTGAGGTTTACAGTTGCTGAACCCTACGGGAAAAGACTAGGTATATATGTTGGAACCCTGTATGGTTCAAACATCTGGATAGAAGGAAAATGACAACCGCATACGACGTACCAGCGGACGTGCTGATAGAGAAGCTGTCAGGATACATCAAGGAGAACGTCAAGGAGGTCCAGCCAGCCGAGTGGGCCGGATACGTTAAGACGGGGAGCCACAACGAGCGGGTCCCACAGAACCAGGACTGGTGGTACATCAGGTCAGCCTCAATACTACGAAAGCTCTACATGAACGGCCCCGTGGGCGTCTCAAGGCTCAGGAAGGAGTACGGCGGCAGGAAGAGGGTGGGCATGAGGCCGGCCCACTTCGCCAAGGCCGGGGGCAACATCATCAGGACTATACTGCAGCAGCTTGAGCAGTCGGGCCTGGCTCAGAAGGACAGCAGCAACGGGAGGGTGTTGTCGAGCAAGGGCAGGAGCCTGCTTGACGCCGTGAGCACTCAGATCAAGCGAGACTCGGACCGTGAGCGTCCAGAGCTCAAGAACTATTAAGTGAATCAAGGATGTCTTCGGACGAGGAACTTGAGAAGCTTCGGCAGCGCAGGGTAGCCGAGCTTCAAGCCCAGAGGGCCCAGCAGGGGCAGGCCGCCCAGGCCCAGGCGGAGGCCCAGAGGGAGGCCGTTATGCGCAAGATCCTCACACCCGAGGCGAGGGCGAGGCTCCAGAACGTGAAGCTTGTGCGGCCGGACTTCGCGGAGCAGGTCGAGATGCAGCTAATACAGGTTGCCCAGACCGGGAGGGTGCCTCTGCCCATCACCGATGACTTATTAAAGAAGCTGCTGGCTGAGTTACAGAGCCAACAGGCTAAGAGGGACATTAGCATCAGGAGAGTATGAGAATGGCTAGGAACAAGCACCTCGCGTACAAACTACGCCTCGCCAAGGCTGGGAAGGCCAAGAAGAGCGTCCCTGCCTGGATCATCGCAAAGACCATGGGCGGCGTCAGGTGGAGCCCCAAGAGCAGGCGGAACTGGCGCCACAGGAAGCTGAATATATAGGGTGACTATGCATGTCTGAACTGGAGAGAATCTACACTGTTCCTCTTGGGAGAGCCTGGGTCACTCAGAAGTACCGCAGAGCCGAGAAGGCCATGATGCTCCTCAAGAAGTTCACCAAGCGCCACATGAAGCCCACGGAGATCAAGATAGACACATCCGTGAACGAGGCGATGTGGGCTAGGGGCATACGTAGCCCGCCCCGCAAGATCAGGGTCAAGATGACCAGGGACGGCGAGGGCGTGGTGACCGTCAAGCTGGCGGAGGTAGAGGAGGCAGAGGAGTGAGCGTCAAGCGTTACAGGGTCAAGGGAGAGGTGAACAAGCACTCCTTCTTTGAGCCCCTCACGTTCGACAAGGTCGTGGCGGCCTCAAGGGAGGAGCAGGCCCTGGAGAAGGTGTACGCCGACGTGGGCAGCCGCCACAGGGCCAAGCGCCACGAGATCACCATCCACAGCGTGGAAGAGGCAGCCGAGGAGTAGCCCGAAGGTGTCCCAGGAACAGGAGAAGCAGCTCCGCAGACTCGTCACAGAGATAAGAATGATGGAGGGCACCGTCCAGGTGCTGGAGCAGAGGCTGCAGCTTCTGAACGCCTCAGTCGCCGAGCTCAGGCTAGCCCAGGGCAGCCTAGGCGAACTGAAGAACGTGGAGCCGCAGAACCCTCTCCTTGTTCCAGTGGGCGGCGGCGTCTTCATGAACGCCAGGCTAGGGGACATAAGCAAGGTCATCGTGGGGATCGGCGCCGACGTCTCCGTAGAGATGGGCTACGATAAGGCGGTGGAGGACATCGTGGGGAGGCTTCAGGAGATGGAGAAGGCCCAGGCGTCCGTCCAGGAGCAGCTGGGGCAGATCTACGCTCAGCTGGAGACCCACCAGGGGATGGCGGAAAGGTTATCAGCGGAGATCCAGAACGCCACCCAGGGTGGATGATAGTTGTTTGACAAGCTCCGCCAGGGCCTCAAAGGCATATTAGACAAGATAAGTTCAACGGGTCTATCCGAGAAGGATCTGGACCCGGTTCTCTGGGACCTGCAGCTCCACCTCATAGGCAGCGACGTCTCCGTTGAGGTGGCGGAGCGCGTCTGTGCGGAGCTGAAGCAGAGGCTTCTGGGCAGCGACGCGCCCCGGTTCGGCGACAGGCCCAGGCTAGTACGGGACGCCCTGAGGCAGTCCATCGAGGCCGTGCTGAGCAGCCAGGGCAGCTTAGACCTGCTCAAGGTGGCTGCAGACCACAAGAGGAGGGGTGAGCCCCTCAGCGTCATGTTCGTGGGCATCAACGGCACAGGTAAGACCACCACCATCGCCAAGGTGGCCAGGCTCCTCATGGACAATGGGTACAGCGTGGTGCTGGCCTCAGGGGACACCTACCGCGCCGGAGCCATAGAGCAGCTTGAGGAGCACGGAAGGAGGCTAGGCGTCCGGGTCATCCGCCACAAGTACGGCTCCGACTCCGCCGCGGTGGGCTTCGACGCGGTCCAGCACGCCAAGGCTCAGGGCATAGACGTGGTGCTCATAGACACGGCGGGCAGGATGCAGACCAACAGGAACCTCATGGACGAGCTTCAGAAGGTGAAGCGCGTCGTCCGGCCCAGCCTGACGATAATGATCCTGGACAGCCTCATAGGGAACGACGCCACCGAGCAGGCCATGACGTTCAACCAGGCCGTGGGCTTCGACGCCGCCATCCTCACCAAGGTGGACGCCGACGCCAAGGGGGGCAGCAGCCTCAGCGTCAGCTACCTCACGGGGAAGCCGGTGATCTACGTGGGCGTCGGCCAGGGCTACGGGGACCTGCAGCCCTTCGACGCGGGCTGGTTCGCGGAGAAGCTCCTAGCGGAGTCCTAGCGTGGGCCCGGCTGTGCGGCGTACCTCCAACTGCAGCGTGAATCATCTGAGGCTGCCGTGAATCTTGTACGCGCGGTCGATGGTCAGCTCGGCTATGTCCGCGGCCAGGTCACTGATCTTCATTATGTTCTCCCGGATGGTCACGATGTTGGTCAGCACCGACGTGTCGTAGGTCTCGCTGAACCTGGGCAGGGGCGTGATCTCCATGTACAGGTTCCTTATCTCGCTCTGTTTGTCGATGACCCCGTTGGTGGGCTCCACGTCTAGGTGCAGGTAGCAGTCGACGGCCTTGTCGTAGGACTCGAAGGCGATCTCGGCCGCGTTCAGGAGAATGCTCTTCGCCTCGACGGGCAGCTTGAGGCCACCCTCGATCATGTACTTGAGGCACTCGGCTATGTTTATCACGTTGTCCGCAGTCCTCTCGACCCAGTGGACGAGGGTCTGATAGTCGAGGCAGTCCAGGGGGTCCAACTTGAGCTCGTTGGCTAGGCTGGGCTTTATTGCGGCGCTTCGTAGGATCCTCAGGACGAGGTAGGTGAGCTGGTCGACGTCGTCCTCCAGCGAGATCACGGAGTTGACTAGGTTGGAGTCCCAGTCTCTGAGGCTCTTTATCGTGTCCCTGAACATGGAGTACGTTATCAGGTGCATCCTCTCCACGCACGAGGACACCGACGCCTTGGACTCGTCGATGAGGGTCTCCAGCTCGATCCTCTTCGCCTCCGAGTTGATCACCATCATGTACAGTCTGCGTATGATGGCCCGGATGGCCGTCTGCTGGCCCACGGTGAATATGTCCTCGGAGGACAGGACGATGTGGGAGTACCCGTCGAGGTAGGCCCCTATGACCTTTCTGGTTATGCTCTCCACGCTCTCGTTCTCCCGGACGCTGAGCTCGATCCTCTTCACCTCGTCGCTCTTCTCGGACACCGGGTATATCACGAGGGAGCCGTCGCCCTGCACGTGCACCGTGACTGTGCTGCCTTGGCCCAGCTGGTTAATGCGCAACCACTCCTTGGGAAGAGACACCACCTTCGAGGATTTCCCGAGGGCCATTATCTTCCTGTGCTCCATCTCAGGCTATACTTAGGCCCCGCCGATTATATTCTCTTCGATAAAAATTTACGCCTTAATACATTAGTATAGAAACATATACATATTAACTAATATTAAATGTATTTCGGCAACATATATACCATGGCCCGTGTCTCTGGTTCATGGACAGATATGGCGTTAACCGAGTTCGCCCAGAAGAGTCTGCAGCGAGGCGACCAGGTAAGGAAGACGTACTCGGGGAAGATGGACGGCAACTACGGACACCTGATGATCTCTGACCAGAAGCTCCTGTTCATCAAGGAGGAGGGCTTCCTGAGGAAGAGCCGGAACGTGGTCCTAAACCTCCCACTGGAGAAGGTCGGCGATGTCAGGCCGGCGAGCAAGTACGAGCTGAACATAGTTGAGAGCGAAGGCGGCAAGCACAGCTTCGTCGTGGACAACATACCCATAACCGTGGTGGAGAAGAGCATCAACGAGGCTCTGAAGAAGTAGGGTCCACCACTTTTTTTTCCGTGTGGGGCGATACGTAAACTTTAACTAGGGACCATTGATCGATAGGGTGACAGGTATGCCGTTTAACGAGTTCCTGCAGTCCGCCGACAGGCTCATGAGGACCCTCACCAGGCCCGACTGGAAGACGTACTGGATGAGCATCAAGATAGTTTTCGCGGGCATAGGTGTCCTGGGCGCCGTGGGGTTCCTCATCAGGCTGATATCCGTTACTCTGCAGGGCGCGTAACAGTTCATCGAATCCATTCGTCGTTGCAGCTGCACCTCATAGTGTAAAGTCCATTCGTCTAACCTTTCAGCAATATTAATATCTCTGAGCCCCACAAAGCATGGTGCATCGTGAGTGGTCCAGTTGTCCGAGAAGACGGTGAAGACATCCCTGTACGCTGTGAAGGTGACCAACGGCCAGGAGAGAGGGGTCTCCCTCATGCTCGCCGACAAGGCGAAGGTGGAGAAGCTCCCCATAGCCGCTATACTGGCGCCCGCCGAGCTCAAGGGGTACATCATCATAGAGGCCGAGAGGCCCCACATGGTGGACGAGCTCATCCGAGGCATGCGCCACACCCGGGAGCGGGTTCAGGGCACCATCAGCCCGGAGGAGGTGGACCACTACATCGAGACGAAGCCAGTGGTC
>DASWLJ010000292.1:0-2544 GCA_036396185.1 Bathyarchaeia archaeon
GCGACGCCCTCCATGAGCGCCTTGAAGCCAGGCAGCAGGTGTCCCTCGTCTAGGCTCATCTTGCGCAGGGCCGAGACTATCTCAGACACGTGGACCTCCTGAGGGCAGTGCTCGTAGCACGTGTAGCAGCCCGCGCAAAGGTACAGGAGGTCGCCCTCCATGAGCCTCTCCTTCTGGCCGTACATGACCAGCCGGGCTATGTTCCTGGGCCTGAACTCCTTCACCCGCTTGGCTATGGGGCAGTCGGCTGTGCATGTTCCGCACTGGTAGCAGTGCATAATCTTCTCGGCGCCGGGGGTTTCAAGGACCCGTCTCCTGAACTCCTTGGCTTCCTCTGTAACCTTGATGACCATGCTAGTTGGCCTCCTGCAGTGCCTCAGCCTTCAGGGGGCTGGGCCCCTTCTCCTTGAGCATGTTGGTGAACTCGGTGACCACCCTGGCGAACTTCTCGCCCTCGGCGGCGCTCACCCACTCCAGCCTGAGCCGATCCGGGTCCATGCCCATCTGATCCATGAGCTTCTTCAGCATCGCGACGCGCCTCTTGGCCTTCAGGTTCCCGGAGATGTAGTGGCAATCGTTGGGCGGGTGGCACCCGGCGACGAGCACCCCATCTGCCCCGTTCCTGAACGCCTCCAGGATGTGGGCGGGGTGCACCCTGCCGCTGCACATGACCCTGATGACCCTCAGGTTTGTCGGGTACTGGAACCTGCTGACGCCGGCTAGGTCGGCGCCGGCGTAGCTGCACCAGTTGCACAGGAACCCGACGATCTTCGGCTCGTAGCTCATGCCTTCACCTCCTGCAGGGCGGCGCGGACCTGGCTGAGTATCTCCGGGTCGGTGAAGTGACCGGCCGTGATGGCGCCCGACGGGCATGTGGCCACGCACACGCCGCAGCCCTTGCAGACCTCGGGGATGACGTGGCTGTGGACCCTGCCGTCCTCCTCCTCAACCATCTCGATGGCCTTGAACTCGCAGACGTTCTCGCACATCCTGCAGCCGCTGCATCTGTCCTCGTCCACCCTGGCGATGGCGCCCTCCACCTCGATGGTGGGCTGGCTGAGGATGGTGAGGGCCCTGGCCGACGCTCCGGATGCCTGGCTGATGCACTCGTCCACGGTCTTGGGGCCGTGGGCCAGGCCAGCCAGGAAGACGCCGTCCGTGGCGAAGTCCAGGGGCCTCAGCTTCATGTGGGCCTCCAAGAAGAACCCGTCCTTGCTCAGGGGCACCTTGTAGAGGCCCGCCAGCTTGGCGTTGTCCTCCTGAGGCAGCACGGCCGCGGCGAGCACCACTGCGTCCGCGGGCAGCTCCACCCTCTCCTTCAGCACGGGGTCGGTGACCGTCACCTTGAGGCCGCCCTGGGCCTCTACAACCGGCTTATCCTCGTCCGTGTACCTGATGAAGACGACGCCCGTGTCCGCGGCCGCCCGGTAATACTCCTCCTTGAATCCGTAGGTCCGCATGTCCTTGTAGAGCACGTAGATGTCGGCGTCCGGGTTCACTTCCTTGATCTTTAACGCGTTTGTCACGGCGCCCGTGCAGCACACCCTTGAGCAGTAGGTGCGCTCCTCGCACCTTGAGCCCACGCACTGGATCATGACAACTGAGCTCGGCCTGTAGCCCTCGTGGAGCTTGGCCTCCAGCTCGAACTGGGTCATGACTCCAGGTGACCCGTACATGTACTCCTCGGGCTTGTACTCGACGCCGCCGGTGGTTATGATGGCTACGCCGTGGTTCACCACTGTCTCGGCCTCCGGGCTCACAAGGGTGGACTCGAAGTTGCCTATGTAGCCGTGGGCGTCGGCCACCTGCGTGTTCAGGTGGACCCTGATCTTCTTGTGCTTGCTTACCCGCTTGATCAGCGCCTCGAGCTCCTTCTCGGGGTCCTCCCCGGTGGGCACGAACTTGATGTTCCTGAGGTTGCCTCCCAGCTCACCCGTCTTCTCGACGAGGTGCACCTGGTACCCCTGGTCCGCGATCTCCAGGGCGCTTGTCATGCCGCTTAAGCCGCCTCCTATGACGAGGGCTACCGGCGTGGTCTTGATCACAGGTTTCTCAAGGGGCTCTAGGAGCCTAGCCTTAGCCACAGCCATCCTGACCAGGTCCTTGGCCTTCTGCGTGGCGGCCTCGTGCTCGTGCATATGCACCCAGCTGCACTGGTCCCTGATGTTAGCCATCTCGAACAGGTACTCGTTCAGCCCGGCCTCCTTCAGGGTCACCCTGAACAGTGGTTCGTGGGTTCTAGGTGTACATGAGGCCACGATTACCCGGTTCAGGTTGTGCTCAAGTATGGTCTCCCTGATCTTGTCCTGGGTGTCCTGGCTGCACGTGTACAGGTTCTGCTCCGCGTAGACCACATTGGGCAGCGTCTTGGCGTACTCCACCACGTCGTTGACGCCCACGACGCCGCCGATGTTGATGCCGCAGTGGCACACGAAGACGCCAACTCGGGGCTCCTCACCTGCCACCGGCTTCTCGGCGGGGTACTCCACCTTGGTGATGAGTTTACCCCGCTCCCGTGCGATGCCCCGCGCCGCCTTTGCGGCG
>DASWLJ010000293.1:0-2892 GCA_036396185.1 Bathyarchaeia archaeon
CTGAACACCGGGGTCGCAGCCGTCTCGTAGACGGCGGCTCTGCGCACCAGGGCGCCGGCTACGAGCCTCACGGCCACCTCGTGGCAGAACTCTCCCTGCAGAGGGTGTCCTCCATACTTTCTGAGGCAGGCTCGGGGATTCACGCCGCAGAGAGGCGCCATGTCCGTGGCCGTGACGGCCAGCAGCCCGTGGTTCTCCGTGGCGACGATGGCCGGGTCTATGAAGGGCGCCGGTGAACCGTACGGGTCCACGTCAACGTAGCTGAATCTGCCGCCGGGGTACCCGTGCAGGCTGAGGAGGAGGCTTGCGTCCAGCAGCCTGAGATGAACCAGGTCGGAGACGTCGTTGAGCCGCGAGTTCGCCTGGGCCACCTTTAGGGCTGTGGGGCTCAGGTCACCCATCACGACACTGGCTACGCCCTCCGCCTCCAGAGCCAGCCTTATGCCCCTGACGCCGCTGCCGCACATGGGCTCGCAGACGGTCACCGATCGGCCCAGCGTCCTCTGGTGTGCTCTCAGCGCGAGCACGGCCGTGTCCCTGTTGGTGGACATCACGGGGTTGTAGAAGACCGGGGCCTCACTCATGAGGCGTTGAAGGGGCTCCCCCGTGGAGGCGTCCAGCCTGGGCACGATCAACCTAGCCATGCCCTCGACCACCTCCTCGGTGGGGAACCCTAGGCTCATGTCACCGGATAAGGGTCCGGTAGCTTATTTCTGGGTTATGGCTACCTCGACTCCCAGCTGTTTGCACAGGGCCATGATCTGGGCCCACGTGTCCTCAGGCACCGGGACGCCGTCCCTGAGGCGCTGAGCCTTAGTCTCCTTCTCGGGCTCCCCAGGCACAAGTATCCTCTTACCGGCCTCAGCGGGCAGCCCCTTGACCTTCTGCAGCAGCTCAGACGTGCCATGCTTGAAGGTGTCCAAGCCGACGAAGCCCTCCGGGTTCACGGCGAGCATGAACACGCCGTTGGGCGAAGGAGGCTCAGCCACACCGCTAATACCGGTCCTCGAGCCCGTCAGCACGGCTCCCAGTAGCTCCGAGACCATCTGTAGGCCGTAGCCCTTGTACTCCGCGAAGGGTAAGAGCCAGCCGCCCTCGTAGATGGCGTTGGGGTCATCCGTGACGCGGCCATACTTGTCCCGGGTCCAGTGGGACGGAATCTTGGCGTGCTTGGCCCTAGCCACATTTATCTTGCCGTGGGCTACGACGCTGGTGGCCCAGTCCACCAGGAAGGGGGTCTCTGAGCCCGTGGGCACCGATACGCTTTGAGGGTTGGTGCCGAAGGCCTTGCCCAGGCCGTTGTATACGCTGACGCTGGGGTTCCCCACGTTCACGTACATGGCGGCTATGACATCGTGCTTGGCCGCCCACTCCGTGTAGTAGCCAAGGCGGCCTATATGGTTGCAGTTGAAGGCCCCGACGCCGGCCACCATGTTATCCTTCGCCTTGGCCACGGCCAACTCAGCCACCCGCATGGCGGTTACCTGGCCGAAGGCCCAGCGGCCGTCGATGAGGGCAGAGGAGGGCGTCTCCTTGACCGTGGCCGGCTCCTGATCCACGTCGATGAAGCCTCTCCTTATCCTGTCACTGTACCCCACGTAGTAGTGGACGCCGTGGCTGTCGTGGCCAGTCAGGTTCGCCTCGATGAGGGTCCCCACGAGGAAGCGTGCCTTATCCTCAGGCGTCCCCTGGGCCGTGAATATCTTCACCCCCAGCTCGGTGAGCTGGTCTGCTGGGACAATAATCATGAATCATAGAGGTGCAGCATCAGGGTAAAAAGAGTTTAGGGGAGAAGCTTCCCCATGCCCTCGAGGAAGCTCTTGATGTCCTCGGCCTCGATGCCATAGTGGGTGACGAGCCTCGTGCTCATGGCGTTGTCGCCTGCCCGGCTCTTCCAGCCCAGCTTGGTGCACGCCTTTGTCCAATCGCTGCCCTTCCAGCCTACCACGCCGAAGTCGATGTACACCATGTTGGTCTGGACCTCGTTCGTCACCTTTATGCCCATCTTCTGGAGGCCTGTGGCCAGGAGCTTCGCGTTCTTATGGTCGTCGGCCAGCCTGTCCACCATCTTGGTTACGGCGATGATCCCCGGGGCCGCGATGATGCCTGCCTGCCTCATGCCGCCGCCCAGCATCTTCCTGTACTTCCTCGCCTTCTTTACGAGGTCCTCTGTGCCCACGACCAGGGAGCCTATGGGGGCTGAGAGGCCCTTGCTGAGGCATATCTGGACTGTGTCCGCGTACTTGGCGAGCTCCTTCACGTCCACTCCCAGGGCGACGGAGGCGTTGAATATGCGGGCACCGTCCAGGTGGACGCCTAGGTTGTACTCCTTGGCGACGTCCCAGTTGCTCTTCATCTGCTTGGGCGTGAGCGCTATTCCTCCAGCCGAGTTGTGGGTGTTCTCGATGCAGAGGAGGCTAGTGCGGGGGTAGTGGATGTTATCGGCGCGCACAGCCTTCCTTATGTCGTCGGGCTTCATCCACCCCTTCTCCCCCGGGATGGTCCTGGCCATGAGCTGCCCCATTACGGCCAGTCCGCCCACCTCGTTCACGTATATGTGACTGGTCTGCTCCAGTATGACCTCGTCACCCCTTTTAGTGTGCGAGAGCACGCTCACAGCGTTACCCTGTGTGCCGCTGGTGACGAAGACGCAGGCCTCCTTACCGAATATCTTTGCGCCTATGGCCTCCAACTCGTTGACTGTGGGGTCGTCCCCGTAGACGTCGTCCCCCAGCTTAGCCTTGTAGGATGCCTCCCTCATCTCGGGAGTCGGCAACGTGACCGTGTCGCTTCTCAGGTCTAGGTTCTTCTCGACCAAATGCATCGAGTGATGTAAGATGCGGGCCATGCTTAAGTTTTTAACCCCACCGCGTAGCGTTCCTGAGAGCCAAC
>DASWLJ010000294.1:0-6732 GCA_036396185.1 Bathyarchaeia archaeon
CTGGACCATGAGGCTGGACAACGGCTACGTGAACAGGACCCTGGGCGTCGAGTTCACCCCCGAGGAGACCGCCGCGGAGCTGGAGAAGATGGGCCACGGCACAAGGATCAGAGGCAACACAATAGAGGTCAGGATACCCTGCTACAGGGCCGACGTCATGCACCCCATCGACTTGGTGGAGGACGTGGCCATAGCCCACGACTACGACAACTTCGAGCCCATGATACCGCCCATCCACACAGCGGCGGGAGAGGACCCCAAGGAGGTCTTCAGCAGGCAGCTCCGCAGCTTCATGGTGGGCTTCGGCCTCATGGAGGTGGTCACATTCATGATGAGCAACAGGGATAAGCTGTTCACCAGGATGATGCTGCCTGAGGAGCCCATATGCGAGACCGAGAACCCCAAGATGGAGACCTACGACAGCCTCAGGAACAGGCTGCTTCCCAGCCTCATGGAGATACTGAGCTTCAACAAGCACCACGGGTACCCCCAGAACCTGTACGAGGTGGACGACGTGGTCGTCATTGACCCATCCACAGAGACGGGGGCCAGGACCAGGAGGCGGCTCGCCGTGGTCATGTGCCACGCCCGCGCCAACTTCAGCGAGATCAAGGGGCTCATGAACAGTGTCCTGGAGAACCTTGAGCTAAAAGCCGACGTCTCCGAGGGCGGGTGGCCCTGCTTCATAGAGGGAAGGCGCTTCACCGTCACCGTGGACGGCGAGCCCCTCTGCTGGGCGGGGGAGATCAGGCCCGAGGTCCTCGAGGGCTGGGGACTGGAGATACCCGTCGCAGCCCTGGAGATGGACCTGGACCTACTGTTCAGGCTCGTCCAGGGCTGAGTCCAACTTCCTCAGCACCCGGGTGATGAACTCGGTCTTAGCGTCGGTGTACCCTTTCCTGTCTTCGCCGTGGCGGTCGGCTAGGCGCCTCTTCAGCTCGTCGTACTCCGCGGCTAGGCCCGGGTCTGCCCGGAGCCTGTCCCTGAAGGCGAGCTGCCGCCCCCAGTGGCGGCTCCCCTCCACAACCAGGTGGACGTGGTAGTAGAGCTCTCGGGTGCCTCTGCCCAGGCAGTAGAACCACTCGGTCTCACCCGGCTCGGGGGTGACGTCGAGGTAGCCTGCGGGCTCCAGCTGCCTCTGGAACAGGTCCGCCTCGGCCCTGTCCCTCACGCCCACCATGATGTCTATGATGGGTTTAGCCCCCAGCCCTGGCACGGATGTGCTTCCCATGTGCTCTATAGAGCCAGCGCAGGAGCCTAGGGCCGCTCTCAGTCTGAGCTTCTCCTCCTCGAAGAGCCGTGGCCACTCAGGGTTATAGTCCACGATCACGACTCTGACGTTGGGAGCCACGGTGATACTGACCCGCGTCCGGGCTTTATGTTTTATACTGTGCCGGGTGGATTCATGGGTGTATGGAAAGGCCCGGGTTCCCGCCCAACCTTGCGATGCTGGTGAGTATAGCCGCCGTCTCGACGGCGTCCATCCTGATCCGGCTTAGCGAGGCGGCGCCCATCACGTTGGCGACCTACAGGATGGTCCTCTCGACCCTCATGCTGGCCCCCTTCTACGTGAGGAGCGGAGGTGTGAGGCGTTTCAGGGATATGGATGGTGGGCGGCGGCTGAGCCTTGTGGGTGTGGGCGTGGTCCTGGCTGTGCACTTCGCGTCGTGGATCACGAGCCTGAGCCTGACGAGTGTGGCCAGCTCAGTCATCTTCGTCCACATCGACCCCGTATTCGTCGCCGTCGTGAGCCACTTCCTCCTCGGCGAGAAGGTGAGGCCGAGGACGGTGCTGGGCATCGCTGTAGCCTTCGCGGGGGCCACCATGATTGCGTGGGGTGACATGGGTTTGGGGGGAGGGAGCCTGTACGGGGACGCCCTGGCGCTCCTGGGCGGGGTGATGCTGGGTGTCTACATTCTGGGTGGTAGGCACCTGAGGCAGAGCCTTGACCTGGTCTCCTACGTGACGCCCGTGTACGCCACGGCCGCGGTCGTTCTGCTGGCCTCGCCCCTGGCGCTGGGGGCTCCGCTGGTGGGGTTCCCCCTCGGCGAGTACCTCATCTTCCTGGCTTTGGCCGTGGTGCCCATGATCTTCGGGCACACGGTCTACAACTGGGCCCTGAGGTATGTGAGGGCGCCCATCGTCTCCATCAGCCTCCTGGGCGAGCCCGTGGGGGCCTCCATCCTGGCCTACCTGTTCCTTGGCGAGCAGCCGGGCGGCTGGGTGGTGGCGGGTGGCGTCGTGACTCTGCTGGGGATACTGGTCAGCGCCTACAGGGCGGAGTGACCCACCCACGGGAGCAGGGTTCTTAACTGGCTGACTTAACGATATACGATCTTCATGGCTGATACAAGCGAGCTTAAGAGAAGCGTCCAAGCTGAGGTGGACGCCGTGTTCCCGAGGCTCAAGGAGCTCAAGGACGACATAGGGGCGAACCCTGAGCTTGGGAGCGAGGAGTACAGGTCCAGTAAGCTCCTGGTGGAGGAGCTGAGGGCCCACGGGTTCAAGGTGGAGTACCCGTTCTTCGGGATGGACACGGCCTTCAAGGCCGTCGTCAAGGGTAAGGGGAAGGGGCCTGTGGTGGCCATCCTGTGCGAGTACGACGCGCTGCCGGGGGTGGGCCACGGGTGCGACCACAACATCATCGGGACCGCTGGGCTGGGCGCAGGCATAGCCGTCAGCAAGGTTATGAAGGGTCTACCCGGGGAGCTGTGGGTGGTCGGGACCCCAGCCGAGGAGGGGCACGGCCCCAGCGGCGGAGCCAAGGTGAGGATGGCGCGTGGGGGCGTGTTCGACAAGGTGGCTGTCTCGTTCATGGTGCACCCGTGCACGGGTCCGACGCAGGTCTCGGGCAACTTCCTGGCCGTGAGGGGCGTGGGCATCGAGTTCAAGGGTAAGACGAGCCACGCCGCGGCTGACCCCCACGAGGGGGTGAACGCCCTGAACGCCGCGGTTCTCACGTACATGGCTGTGCACGCCAACAGGCAGCAGCTGAGGAGGGACGCCAACGCGGTGGTCCACGGCATCATCAAGGAGGGTGGGCTGGCCAGCAACATCATCCCCGACAAGGCTGTGCTCCAGTTCGGGGTGAGGAGCAGCGACGACAAGTACGTGCCTACGCTGGTGGAGATGGTTCAGAACAGCGCACGGGGCGCCGCGGTGGCGACGGGCTGCGAGGTAACGTTCACGGTCTCGGATGGCCTCAAGTCTAACCTGAGGAACGACGGCCTGGAGAATCTGTTCGGCAGCATGTTCAAGGAGCTGGGCTGGGAGTACGAGGACCCTGTGAAGACGGCGATAAGGCCGCCCGGCGGGAGCACAGACTTCGCCGACGTATCCCACGTGGTTCCGGGTATCCACCCCATGATCGGCATCCATGGCCAGGACATCGCCATGCACAGCAGGGACTTCGCTGCGGCGAGCCTGACGCCGGAGGGGGACAAGGGGCTGGAGGTGGGCGCCAAGTCCATGGCTATGGCGGCTGTGGAGCTGCTGACGCGACCGGAGCTGCTGGCCGAGATCAGGAAGGAGTTCGAGGGTAAGCGCCTCTAGCTCAAACACTTTTTACGCTGTAGCCCGGCTCCACTGTAACCTTTTATGAGAATTGGGTTGGTGTTGGGCGGCTAGTTGTCCAGCCACTCGATGATCTCGGGGACGCCCACGAGGCCGTCGCCGGGCTGGACCACGGGGTTCTCCCTGACGGTGAACACGTAGCCGTCCTGAGGCGCCGTGAGGGTCTCCAGGGTCTCGAAGGTGCGGGGGCTGTATATGTAGCCGACTTCCTGGCCCTTCTTGACGGTGTCCCCCAGCTTCACTGTGGGTATGAATACGCCGCCCTTCTGGTTGTGGGCCACGTAGACCTTAGGGTCGGCCCTCCACTTGAGCTTCACCTGCCGTTTGGGGAGCTTGACCTCGCCGTCGATGATGCCCAGGTCGATCATGATGTTCCTGAGGCCCTGGTGGGCGATCCTGACGATCTCCTCCTCGAAGCAGCCGTGGCCGCCCAGCTCGGGGACGATGGCCGGGATGCCCTTGTCCACGCAGCAGGCCCTGAGGGTCTTGCGGCCTCCGTAGGGCTCGGTCTCCACGTATAGGATGGGTGCGCTGAACAGCCTGGCCATCTCCTCGGAGCGGGCGGCCGTCTCCTTGGGGGCCTTCTCCGAGACGCCGTCGGCCTCGTAGAAGACCCAGGCGGGGCAGTGGGGGCTGGCCGTGTGCAGGTCCACCACCTCGTCTGCGTGGGGCACAAGCTCTGTCCATATCCTGTGGGCCATCCTCTCCGTGAGTGTGCCGTCGGGCCTCCCGGGCCACAACCTGTTCATGCCCCCGGGCTGTGGGTCGAACATGGTGGCGCGGGCCTTCTCCCTGAACGCCAGGGGGTTGGGCAGACAGTAGATGAGGGTTCCCCTCATCTCCTTGGGCTTCAGCTCCTTCATGAGCCGCCTCAGGCCCTCCAGCCCCATGATCTCTGAGCCGTGCTGCGCCACCTGAACGTACAGGGTCTTGCCGGGCTTGGCTCCGTGGAGGACGGTGAAGGGGACCTCCAGGGTCTGGCCGTCGGGCCAGAAGTCTGTGAACGTGAGTACGCTTCTCTTGGTTTCGCCGGGCTTGACCGTCAGCCCGGCCACGGTTACGGGTGAACTCAACGCGAATCGTTGTTGATTGAGGCTGGGTGATATTAGAGGTTTCTCAGATGGGTGTCCAGTGGATGCTTTTGCTGGTGGTGTACCTCTGCTTCACCTGGAGCCCCATGCCCATGCTTACTATCTCGGGGACGACCAGGTCCCTGAACCTCTCGCTGGGCTGGCCCAGCTCGATGCCCTGGCACTCGGGGTCCAGGTACAGGTAGTAGGTCTGGCCGCGGTAGGTGACGGCGCCGTTGTCGCCGCGCTTGTAGACGGGCTTGTTGTGGATTCTGAATGGGAAGAGTCTGCAGGCGGTGGGCTTGGTGCCTTGGAGGGTGCATATCCACCTGCCCATGAGGGGGCGCTGGAAGACGCAGCGGCCGTCGGGCTGGTTTCTGAGGTAGGCTTTGCCTAGGCCGTACTCCATGACGGCGGGGCCGTATGTGGAGCCTACGGTGACCATCTCCTCCATCTTGAGGGGGACGCGGTACCCTATGCAGCAGTTGCCGCAGGCTTTGCATGACCAGGTGTTGACCTCGGTCCATGGGATGAGGGCGCCTCTCCTCAATGTGGTCTAAGGGCTAAGGTATCGGAGGGCTATATATGTAACGCATGTGGCGGCTTCTTTGGTGGTTGTATATACGGCCTTTCGGGTCGTGGGGCTTGACTCGTTGTGTCTCCGCGCGTGCGCGTGGGGGGGAGGGGGGGTGTAGTCGCCGCCGCCGCGTTTTCCCGTTTTTGGGCTTGTTTTGTGGTTCGGTGGCTTTTTAGGGGTCTGTGGGCGGCGGTGGTCGTCGGTTTGTGTCCGCCGGTTGTTGTTTGTTCGGCGGTGTTGGGGTGATGGTGGGGTCGTGGTGGCGGGTGTCTGTGGCGTTGAGGGGGCCGGGTGTGTGGGGAGGCTGTGTGCGTTCCTCGGCTCGTAGGTGGCTCGGACTCGTTTTCTAGAATCCAGTAGTTAGTCTTCCTTGGACCACTGTTTTGTATAGTTCTATGCCGAAATCGGTCACATTAAACGTTGCGTAATGGCCTGGATGGTTTGCTGTTCTGTATATGATCCCTTGTTGCTCTCCGGTCTTCAGGGCTTTACGTATGCTCGATTCAGATGTGTATCCCTGATCCTTTAGGAGTTTGAAGGTCTCTGTTACCGTTTTTGAGGCTTCTTTAAGAGCCTCTATTAGATCTGAGTTCATCAGTACCCAGTTTTCGGCGTTTCTCTGCTCTATCCAAGGTACAAACTCACTCATGCGGCTTCCTTTCCTCTGAGTTATGAATTAAGTCCTTCTAGATAAAATAAAGGTATAATTGGGATTTCTTTAAGGCTTAATTTAGAGATGACGATAGTCTTTTACAAGAAAAGGTATTAAATTACCATCGCAAAAAAGGTTAATATCCATTTCAAAAAATATTGGAATGGCAATAAAATCTTTATCACTTTGAATTAATCCTATTGGACGGCTACTAATAGTGCCGAACTCATCGAATCTTATAGGTCCAATTACACTAATTGTATACCACCCTTTTTCTTTTATTATAAAATCTACAGATATAGTGCCGGTTATATATATCTGATTGATTACCTCTGCATAATATTTTTTAATATTATTTTTTACCTCTGATATAGTAGCGTCTTCAAAATCTAAAGCATCACCTCTTTGGATAGATATTGGAATAGATAAATTTTCATGTTTTTGTAAATACATGTTTAGTCTTAACGTTGCATTGTTTTCTGGAATATATATTACAGCAATTTTTTTGCCCGAATCTTCCGTGGGATATGTTTGGAGTATTCTATAGAAACTGAGCTGATAATATTTTCTAAGAGATGTCCCATAGGTCATCATATCGTACAAAATGTTTACAGTTTCATTATTTTTAGGATTCTCAATATTATATTTATAATTAAAATTAGTATATTCATTATAATAAATTAATGACGTTAATAATAAAATTGCTGTAATAATATACGAATATGATTTCCAGAATGACCCATTCATTCCATATCTATATAAAAGAGGCGATTATTTAATGTTTATCTTTTAACACAAATAAACGATCTTTACGTAAGTAAAACTTACTGAAATCGTTTCGCGCGCGCTCATTCTATCTG
>DASWLJ010000295.1:0-4624 GCA_036396185.1 Bathyarchaeia archaeon
CCTTCTGCAGCTACCCCCCTGTAGGCGGTGGAATAGGCAGTACCCGATCATCACCGCCACCGCGCCGTAGCCGAAGTTCCACCCCATGTTGATGCTGAGGTAGCCGTTGATGGCGCTGAATATCAGCGCCATGAGCGCCCCTAGGATAAACGCGCGGACCTTGATTGGCCCCTCCGGCTCTTCGGCTTGGTTGACGGCTTCCACACGATGGGTCCGGTTCCTAGGTATTTAAGGGCAGTTTACGTGTAGTAATCACAATTTGTAATTACATTTTAGGTTCGACGATGGCTGTATAGCCGGATTCACCACTGTACGGGGTGCATGGCGGCTGATGCTTATTTTATATCGCGCCGCATGGTATCTACGCTGTGTAGGTGGCTCCATGAGCGAAGAAGAGGAGATCATACAGCCGAAGGGCAGGGTCGCCCCCGACGACCTGGGCACAAGCATCCTGCTCTCAGCCGGCTACGATGGCGCCCTCCAGAAGGCCTACGTGAGGCTATACGAGCCTGAGAGCCAGGAGATCTACCTCTGGTACGACAACACGGGCCACCTGCCGTACCTTCTGTCGAAGCAGACCGTCGAGGAGCTTCAGGGCAACAGGCGTGTGACCGGCCACGAGGGGTTCAAGAGCCTGGACCCGGTCATCAAGTTCGACGCGTTGACGGGCGAGGATATCATGGTCACCAAGGTGGTGGCCAGGGACCCCCTCAGCGTCGGCGGCGGCCCGGGCTGCATCAGGGGCTACCTGGAGGAGAGCTGGGAGAGCCGCATCAGGTATTATGGCTGCTATATTTACGACGAGCACCTGGTGCCGGGGATGCCGTACAGGGTCGAGGGTGGTAAGCTGGTTCAGGGGGACTGGAGCCTGCCGGCGTCGGTCGAGGTCGAGTTCAATGAGATACTGAGCCGCACCGAGGAGCACCTGAAGGAGCCCATGAGGGACTGGGCCAGGCTGCTGCAGAGCCCTGTGCCCCAGATCAGGCGGGTCGCGGTGGACATCGAGGTGAGGCCCTCCGTTAAGAACAGGGTGCCCAGCCCGGACGAGGCGAAGGACCCCATCACGGCGGTCGCATTCGCCGGGAGCGACGGGCTCCGGAAGATTCTGCTGCTGAACGACTCTGGGCTGCCCGTGGAGACGCCCCAGATCGCCGGGGCTGACGAGGTCACTGTCTACGAGTCTGAGCGGGAGATCATCCAGGAGACCTTCAGGGTTCTGGACGTGTACCCCGTGGTGATCACCTTCAATGGGGACGACTTCGACTTCAAGTACCTGCGCAACAGGGCCAGGAACCTGGGGGTCCCAGACGAGGAGAACCCCATAACCTTGGGCCGCAGGTTCGCTTTCCTCACCAACGGCGTCCACATAGACCTATACCAGTTCTTCAGGAACCGCAGCATCCAGGGCTACGCCTTCGGCAATGTGTACCGGGAGCACACCCTGGACGAGATAGCGTCCAGCATCCTCAAGGAGGGCAAGATAGCCGTACAGGACATAGCCCAGCTGGGCATCAAGGAGCTGGGCGACTACTGCATGCAGGACGCCTACATCACCTACTACCTGACAGCGTTCAACGACAGCCTTGTGATGAACCTCATGGTGCTCCTCAGCAGGATCAGCAAGAGCATCCTGGAGGACGTGTCGAGGATGGGGGTCAGCCGCTGGATACTCAGCCTCATGGAGTGGGAGCACCGGAGGCTGGGCTGGCTGATACCCAACACCAAGGACATCATTGAGGCCAAGGGCGGAACCACCACCGAGGCCATCATCAAGGGCAAGAAGTACCAGGGAGCCATCGTGAGGGACCCGGTGCCGGGCATCCACTTCGAGGTGACGGTCGTGGACTTCGCAAGCCTCTACCCCAGCGCCATAAGCAACTGGAACCTGAGCTACGACACCCTGCTCTGCACTCACGAGGAGTGCAGGGGCAACCTGGTTCCGGGGACAGGGCACTGGGTGTGCACCAAGAGGCGGGGGATGACCAGCGAGCTCATAGGCAGCCTCAAGGACATCAGGGTCCTCTGGTACAAGCCGCGCAGCAGGGACAAGGGGCTCACGGATGACGAGCGCCAGTACTACAACGTGGTCCAGCAGGCGCTGAAGGTGTTCCTCAACGCCAGCTACGGGGTCTTCGGCGCCGAGAGCTTCCCCCTATACTGCCCGCCCCTGGCGGAGAGCACTGCGGCCGTGGGCCGCTACGCCCTGGAGGAGGCCACCAAGAAGAGCGCCGAACTCGGGATAGAGGTGCTGTACGGGGACACGGACAGCGTCTTCCTGAACCGCCCCTCGAAGCAGCAGACGGACGCGTTGACCGCCTGGGCCGACGAGAAGCTGGGCATCGACCTTGAGGTGGACAAGGTGTACAGGTACGCGGTCTTCTCCAGGCGCAAGAAGAACTACCTGGGCGTCTACAAGGACGGCCGCCTGGACGTCAAGGGGATGACGGGCAAGAAGCGGCACATACCGCCCATATTGAAGGCGGCCTTCGATGAGCTCACCGGCATCCTGGGCGGCGTCCAGACGGTCGAGGAGTTCCCGGCGGCAAAGGAGGACATCAGGGGGCTCGTGGAGGAGGTGCACAGGCGCCTCAAGGACAGGGACTTCAGGGTGGAGGAGGTGGCGTTCCAGATGCAGCTGGGTAAGCCGCTGAGGCAGTACGACACCAACCCTCAGCACGTTAAGGCGGGCCGGATGCTGGAGGAGCAAGGCTACGAGATCGTAGCCGGCGACATCATCAGCTACGTGGTAACCAAGGACGACGTGCTGCCGGCCATCTCGGCCAAGCCCAAGGACGTGGACGTGAAGAAGTACGAGGAGTACCTTGAGAGCACCTTCGAGCAGCTCCTGGACGCCCTGGACATGAGCTTCGACGAGCTGGTGGGGCGGCCAAGGCAGACCAGCCTTGGCGCCTTCTTTGGGGTACCCACAAGAAGGTGAACCTCGCTTGATCCGACTCCATTTCGCGTAATAACTGGCGGATATAGCTTAGCATCAATTTTCTTAGCCCATTTAATCTAAACGCCGTAAATATTTGCCCTATTAATAGATAATGACTAAATTCAATTTTTTTCTTTAAACGATTTTATTGCCTTAAATTATTGGCTGTTAAAATATATTTTTAAACGATTAAATTTAAATACTTTAATTTTTCTATCTTTGAAAAAGAAAAGACGCACTCAGAAGACATGTTATACCAAAAAGAGAACTATTTAGAAGTGAATACTAAATACAATGGTAATTCCATTGAGATCCAGTTGAATGAGAGAGACTACAGGATCGAATTCCCTAGAAACGTCTGGAATCCCCTCGAGGAGCCCATAAAGCAGTCGATTGTCGACCACATCGCCTTCCTGTCGACGAACTATCTTCCCCTCACCCTGGGGAAGAAGGGGGTCATATACAACACGCGCCTCCCGATGTTCGACTGTTTCTCCTTCAAGAGCATGATGTTCGACATGCCCTCAAACGCCGTCCTCGACGGAAAGAGTATGGTGGATTACATTAAGAACTATTTCAACCTGGATTTCGTGTTCGCCTCCGACGAACCCGTCGTGTGGGCCAAGCCTTACAAGGCCCGAGACACGGCCGTCATCTCCTTCACATCCGGGAAGGAGAGCCTTCTCACGTTGGCGATGTGCATGGAGTTGGGCCTGGAGCCCATCCTCATCAACGTCGTCGAGCCCTCAAACACCTACGAGCACGGGCATAAGATCAAGATTCTCCGAGAGTTGAACAAAGAGTTCGGCATCAAGTACTACTCGATCCCTCAGGATGCTGGTCTTTTCCACGACGCGAAGTGGATGGCCTCAAGGAAAACATCGATGGGGTGGGGGAACCAGCTCATGTACTACATGTTCATCTGCCTACCGTTCATCTTCCACCACGGGGCGAGGTACCTCTTCTACGGCAACGAGGCGAGCTGCGACATGGAGACCTTCAACTCAGAGGGCTACCGGGCCAACTTCAGCTACGACCAGAGCAGCCACTGGACGATTCAGCAGGACATCATGATGCGCCTCCTCACGGGCGGTTCGTCGAGGGTCGGGAGCCTCGTCGGCCCCCTGAACGAGATCGCCGTGATCAAGTGCCTCCACAGCGGCTTCCCGGAGCTCGCCAAGTACCAGATGTCATGCTTCTGCGACGACCCCGCCGTCAGTGAGCACAAGTGGTGCTGCAAATGCTCCAAGTGCGCCAGGAACTACGCCTTCATCCAGGCCGTGGAGGGCGACGTTGAGAGCGTCGGGTTCTGGCGGGACATGTTCAGCGAGGAGTACAAGGGCCTATTCTCGGCCTTCAACGGCGAGGAAACGTACGGCTTCGACCGGAGCGGCCTCGGAAAGGAGGAACAGGAGCTGGCCCTTTTCCTGGCGAGCGAGAGGATGCCGGACAACCCATTCTTGCAGGAATTCGTCAGGGGATCTAGGTACAACCACGTGAACCACGGTGAGGAGACGGCGCTCGACCTCGTCAAGAGGGACTACGCCTACTACTTCACCCCACAGGAATACCCTGCAATACCGGGCGATTTGAAAGAAGAGGTCTATGCAATCTACAACAAAATTCTAAGTAGTTGTTTCAGAGTTAAACCCCGCGGAGCGGAAGCTGAAAGTCCGTACGATGCCC
>DASWLJ010000296.1:0-5476 GCA_036396185.1 Bathyarchaeia archaeon
TGGTGCTCGGGCGGGGCCGCAACGTGGTCCAGAGCGTCCCAGTGAAGGAGCGCGGCGTAGACTACTACGAGGCGGCCGTCAAACGTGACTTGGAGGGCGTGGTCGCCAAGCGGCTCAGCAGCACCTATCAGCCGGGAACACGGAGCGGCGACTGGATCAAGGTCAAGCGAGTCAAGAGCTGCGACTGCGTCGTCTTCGGATTCACCCCCGGCGAGGGGGCCCACTCCGACATATTCGGGGCCCTGCTGCTGGGCCTCTACGACGAGGGCAGGCCCGTGTACGTGGGCCGCGTAGGCACAGGGTTCGCCGACGCCGACCTGAAAGGCATCAGGAGCACCCTGGACGGGATGAGGGTCGACGACCCGTGGTTCACCGACCCCGACATACCCGGGGGCTCGGCGTGGGTCAGGCCCAGCCTTGTCGCCCAGGTGGGGTACAATGAGGTGACCCGCGACATGCGGCTCAGGGCGCCCAGGTTCATGGGGTTCAGGGACGACAAGCCCCCCGAGCTCTGCGGCTTGGCCCAGATCAGGCCCCAGAGGCTGGACGAGTACTACTCTAAGCGGGACTTCTCTGTCACCCCCGAGCCCGCTGGAGGCTACACGCCCGGGGCGGGCAACAGCTACGTGGTCCAAGAGCACCACAGTAGGCGCACACACTGGGACCTCCGGCTGGAGAGGGACGGCGTGTTCGTCAGCTGGGCGGTGCCCAAGGGTGTGCCCGCCGAGCCGGGTGAGAGGAGGCTGGCCGTCCAGACCGAGGACCACCCCCTGGAGTACGGCGGCTTCCAGGGCGTGATACCTGTGGGCCAGTACGGCGCCGGCACCGTGGAGACTTGGGACCGCGGCTTCTACGTGCCCGTCAGGTGGATGGATGACAAGGTCGAGGTGGTCATAGCCGGAGGCCGACTCAGGGGCCGGTACGAGCTCGTTCGTATGAACCCCGAGAAGGGCGAGTGGCTCGTCTTCAAGAAGCCCTGACTCGGACGTTCAGCACACTTTAAAACAACGCTCAGCGTCATGCTTCATGGATGAGGGGACGGCTATACTCGGGCTCCATGGGGTGGAGCTACAGCTTCTGGGGCATATACGGCGGCCTCAGGCAGGGGGACTACCTCCGCGAGTACGCGCGCCGCTTCAGCAGCGTGGAGATCAACAACAGCTTCTACAGGATACCGTCCGAGTCCACGGCGGCGGCGTGGGCGTCCCAGGTCCCAGACGAGTTCATGTTCAGCGCCAAGTTCCCGCAGGCCGTCAGTCACAGCCCTGGTCTCAGGTTCGACGAGGGCAAGCTGTACGCGTTCCTCCACAACATGAAGGCCCTGGGCCCCAAGAGGGGACCGCTGCTGGTCCAGCTTCCGCCGACTCTTAGACCCGAGAAGGCCGAGGGGTTCACGGCTCTCCTCGACGCGCTCCCAAAGGGAAGCCTCTACGCGCTGGAGGCCAGGCACAGGGGCTGGTTCCGGCCAGAGACCTACCGGGCGTTAGCGGATCACGGCGTCGCCCTGGTTCAGGTGGAGCACCCCTGGCTTCCGGCCTCGACGGAGGTCACCGGCCCCTTCGTGTACATCCGGTTCGAGGGCGACCGCAAGAAGGTCAACGGCGGGGTCGGAGCAGTGGAGGTGGACCGGGGCGAGGACACCGCCAGGTGGGCTGAGAGGATCAGAGGCTACCTTGACGTGGGCCTGGACGTGTACGCTTACTTCAGCAAGTTCTACTCAGGGTACCCGCCCGCCGACGTAGAGAAGCTTGAGGAGCTGGTCAGCCGAGGCCCCTGAGGAAAGCGGTCAACTCCCCGGGATCGAAGAGCCCCACGTGGGCCCTCAGGATGACGCCGTCCACGTTGACGACGAAGTCGGCTGGGCTCTGGGTCTCCCGGCCCTCGTAGGGCCCGTGGACCTTGCCGGCCTTCCTCGCGTCCCTCGCCCGCCTGAATATCTGTATGATGGAGACGGGCCCGAGGGCACCTACGCCGTAGGCGTCGTAGACCCTGTACCCGCCGGCCTCCATGGGAACGGCCACCACGGGGAAGTCCACACCCAGGCCACTGATGTACTCGGCGGCGGACTCCGGCCTCGACTGGACCACGTATATGACGTCGATGCCCCTCTCCCTCCTGAACCTGATGAGCTGGTCGAAGTCGTACTGGCAGACGGGGCACCCGAAATACCTCCCGAAGACGAGGAGCACCCTCCTGCCCCTGTACTCGCCCAGGGTGACCCTGCCCATGTTCACAGAGTCCAAGCTGAACCCTGGGGCGGGGTCTCCCGGCCTAAGCTTAACCATGAACAGTCATCGCGCCGGGGTTACTTAGAGGTTCCGCGGAGCCAACAGTTATCCGCCTCTGATCCAATAATCGGACATGGCTTCTAGGAGGCTCAGGGTAGGCTTCATCGGGGCCGGGTTCATAGCCCGTTTCGCGGCGGCCAGCTGGGTCGGCGTCAGGGACGCCGACATAGCGGCGGTTTACAACCACAATGAGAAGGGGGCCAGGGAGCTGGCGGCCTACGTGGAGAGCCTGGGCATGCCCAAGCCCAGGGCTTACACGGATATCCACGGGATGCTGGGAAGCAAGGCAGTGGACGCCGTCTGGGTCATGACACCCAACTTCACAAGACTGGAGACGGTGAAGGCCGTCGCCGAGGAAGCCAGGCAGGGCCGAGGCGACCTGGTGGGCGTGGCGTGCGAGAAGCCCCTCGCGCGCACGCTGGACGAGGCCGAGGAGATGATGAGGCTCATCGACGGCACTGGGCTACTCCACGGCTACCTTGAGAACCAGGTCTTCTCCCCCAGCGTCGTCAAGGGCAGGGACGCCGTATGGAGGCACGGCGCAAGGGCGGCGGGACGCCCCTACCTGGCGCGGGCGGCCGAGGAGCACGGCGGCCCCCACAACAGCTGGTTCTGGGACCCCAGGCTCAGCGGCGGCGGCGTCCTGCTGGATATGAGCTGCCACAGCATGGAGGCTTGCAGGTACCTACTCACGGACCCCGACAAGGCCAAAGACAGTCTGAGACCCGTCAAGGTTCAGGCGTCCACAGCGTCACTCAAGTGGACCAGGGAGCCCTACCTATCCCAGCTCAAGGAAACCTACGGCGTCGACTACTCAGTGTCTCCCGCTGAGGACTACGCCTCCGTTAACGTAACCTACGAGGACGATGAGGGCCAGCGGGTGCTCTCGGAGGCCAAGACCAGCTGGAACTACGTGGGCCCCGGCCTCAGGCTCAGCCTGGAGGCCCTAGGCCCAGAGTACAGCCTCTCGATGAACAGCCTGAACCAGGAGCTCAGCGTCTTCTTCAGCCGCAACGTCAAGACTCCGCCCTCCGAGGAGTTCGTTGAGAAGCAGACAGCCGAGCAGGGCTTCATCCCCGTGGTGCCAGACGAGGCGGTGGCCTACGGGTACCAGCACGAGAACAGGCACATGGTGCGCTGCTTTCTGGAGGGGCGGATGCCCGATGAGAACTGGGGCGACGGGCTCCTCGTCACGGGGCTGATGATGGCCGCCTACAAGTCGGCCGAGAAGGGCAGAGCCATAGAGTATGATTCGAGAAGCCTGAGGGGCTTCACCCCTGCCGCAGCCCGGGGAGCCTGGACCCCCTAGCCCTCGGGGACGGCGGCGAACCGAGGAGCCTTCTCGCCCTCGCTGGGCTCCTTGATGAACAGCATGATCATGGTGGTTGTGAGCAGGCCCAGGGCCGCGTTCACGAAGAAGGGTATCCCGTACCCCGGTACCATGAGCCCCAGCACGTCAAAGGTAGCCGTCCTGTAGGCGTCGTAGACCCAGGTGCTCACGATGGGGCCTACCACGCTCCCCGCGGTGAACCCGGCGCCGAAGAGCCCGAACATCCTGCCCCGGTACTCGGGCGGCACCAGGTCGGCCCTGAGCGCCCTGAAGGCCGGCATGCTTGTGTTGAACCCCAGGCTCCTGATGCTGACGACGACCCCGGCCTGGGTGATGTTGGCCGTGAAGGGCAGCAGGGCGTCGGCCAGCCTGGACGTGTAGTTGCCCAGCCCTATGAGGGGCTTCCGGCCCAGCCTGTCGCTGGTCCTCCCGGCCAGGTAGCTGGCGAAGAGGCCGATGAAGCCGCTGACGCTTATGATGGTGCCGATGCCCATGGCGTCCATCCCGAAACGGTCCGTGTAGAAGAGGACCATGACGGGCATGATGAACCCCATTCCCATGCCGTTGATGAAGCTGCTCACCATGATGATCTTCAGCTGGTTGGTCCACACGATCTTGGGCTTCTCCCTGGATTCACCGGCCCTCAGTTTTATGCGCCTCTCGGGCTCAACGATCTTCAGGTAGACCACCGCCAAGGCCAACAGGGCGAACAGGGAGTCCACGAAGTAGGGTATCCTGTAGCTGGTGAGCAGCGAGAGGCCCTCGGACACGGCGAGCCACTGGATTACTCCACCGAACAGGGGGCCCAGATTGTGGCCCACCATGTTCATGGACATGATGAACCCGGAGGCCTCGCCCCTCTGCCTCGGCTCCACCAGGTCGATGAGCAGAGTCTCCGAGGCCAGCATGGCCCCGCTGGACACGGCCCCGTTCAGCAGCCTTATCAGGAGCAGCCACTCCCAGCTGGGCACCAGCCCCGTGAGGACGCCGAGAACGACGTCGGCGGCCAGACCGTACATCATGACCCGCTTACGCCCGTAGGCGTCCACGATGGCCCCCATCCGCGGGGACAGCACGGCAGAGGCCACCATGAAGCTGCTGGTGAACAGGCCCACGCTGGCCACCGTGGCGCCGAGCCCTATGACGTAGTTGGGGAAGAAGGATAGAGGCAGCGCCACGGCCAGGGACTCTATCAACTGGACCGCTCCCAGGATCAGTACGGCGCCGCCGAGTCTGCTGCTCAAGGCATCAGCTCCGAGACCACTAGACTGCGCGGCCTCCTCATATAAACACTAGGGGGCGCCCTCAAGGGCCGCTTTGAGGGCCCCGTAATCGCGGGCGGTGAACGCGACGAGGAGCACCTCGCCGCCCCACCCTGTCTCCACGATGAACTCCCTGATGCTCTGCACGGCGACCCTCGAAGCCTCTCCCACAGGGTACCCGTAGGCCCCCGTATTGATGCAGGGGAAGGCGATCGACCTCAACCCCATCTCGGCCGCGATCCTCATGCAGCTCCTGTAGGCTCGGCGGAGGAGCTCGGCCTCCCCGCTCCCGCCGCCCCTCCAGACGGGCCCCACCGTGTGGATCACATACCTCGCCCTCAGCGCCCCGCCCGTGGTAACGACGGCCTCCCCCGTGGGCAGCCCCCCGGGGCGCATGGTTCTCCTGATCTCCATGCACTCGGCGAGGACCATGGGGCCCCCCACTCTGTGGATGGCGCCGTCGACGCCCCCGCCGCCCATGAGGCTCGGGTTGGCCGCGTTGACCACGGCGTCCACGTCCTGCTCGACGATGTCCCTCAATACTACCCTAATCATGCTCGCGGCCCCCACGGTCACTATGATAGTATATGTTTATA
>DASWLJ010000297.1:0-7240 GCA_036396185.1 Bathyarchaeia archaeon
CGCTTCCCTTAAGCTTGGGGTCGTCCAGCACGTACTTCATTGAGACGCTGAAGCGCTCACCTCTGTCGAAGTAGTTCTCTATCTGCTGGTGCTTGTACCCCACAAGGAGCACGAGGTCGGTGACGCCGTGGTGCCCGAACAGCCTGACTATGTACTCCAGTATGGGCTTCTGGTTCTCCCCTATGGGGATCATACACTTCTGGAAGTACTCGGTCAGGGGCTTGAACCTGGTGCCTAGGCCCCCCGCCATCACGACCCCCTTAACGGACAATCACGTGTCCCTCGATGCCAGCATCAGTAAGCCTGCAAGCACCATCCCTACGCCCAGCGGGGAGAAGAACCAGAAGTTGAGGGGGCCCGGGTCGGTGGCCCCGGAGTTAACTAGCAGCAGAAGGCCCGAAGCCGCCAGTACGAAGCCGCCCAGCACAGTCGCCAGGCCCTTGAAGCTCAGGCTGATTCTCGTGGACATTGCTTTCACCTATGAGTGTTCTATGTAGTAAAAAAATGCTTATGATTCCAGCTTGGCGGGGAGGTACTTGTCAACTATGTAGGTGAGGCCGTACCTGCTGAACGCCTCCAGCTCGGCCTTCTGCTGCAGCTGCATGAAGATGTCTATCTCCCGCTGCCATATCTCTTCCTTGTACCTGGGGTCGTCCTTAAGCTCCTTGAGGCGCTTCTGGTCGAAGTCGGTGAGGGGCTCCGTCGGGAGCTTGTACTCTATGATGTCGCTGCCCCAGACGCCGATCCACTTCGCGTCAGGCGTTGTCAGGCCGCGCAGGTGGGCGGCGTTGGCGCTGCCGCTAATGATGACCATGGCTATGTGGATGCCCCACGGGTCGCCGTCCGTGAAGATGTAGACTGGGAGGTGGTGGTCGTGGGCCAGCCTGTTGATGATGCCCCTGGTGCTGCGGGGGCTCTGCCCGGCCGTGTGGATGAGTATCGCGTTGAACCTCTCGTGGGCGCGCTCCTCCACCAGCCTGGTGAACATGGCGCCCTTCTCTACCACCAGCACCTTGTCGGCGCTGGTCTCCACGAACTCGCTGCTTGTGAGGGCCGGCCCGATCATGACGCCGTCTGGGTGGTCAGTCAGGTTCATCCTGCGGCCCTCGTAGCCTGGCACTGTGTACTCTATGGTGAGGTCGCCGAAGATGGCTGAGCGCTCCTCCGGGAAGATGTGGAAGTCCTCCCTGGCCCTGTTCAGCGCCACCTCGAGGTCGGTGATTATGTTGTCGGACTCGGTCTGGTCGTTGTATTCGATGTCGCGCTGGCCGCGGGCCGAGTAGTAGACCTCCCTCAGGGTGCTGGTCTTCCTCTGCCGGACCAGCTCCTTGCTGAACCACGCCGTCCATATGAGCTGGGTGAAGGGGCGGATGTGGCGGATGTTGCGGCTGTGGCGCCGGATCATCCTGGGCCCCAGCACGTACTGGCGCTCCTCGGGGTCGTACATGATGTTGTCTGTGCTGCGGCTCTGCATGTGTATCCACGGGAACTCGTGGTTGCTGATCTGCTCGTGGATCAGGTTGCCCAGCTGTGTCAGGCTCTGCTCCATCGCCAGGCGTCTGCGCTCGGCTTCATTCATCGGCTTCCTCGACAATCTCCAATACCTCCTCCAGTTTCTTCTCGACCTCTGGGATGTTGGTGCTGACAATATCCAGAAGGGGCTCCACGTCGGGCATGGGCTTATCGGCGAGCTTTGAGGCGAACTCCGCTATCTTGGGCAGGTACTTGTTGAATATGTTGAGCCGCCTCTTCTCCCGGGCCATCCTGAACTTGCGGCTAATGTAGACCCGTACGCCCCTGGACGCCTCACGTATGGCGTTGGTGATCTCCTTCTCCACCTCGGGCTGGTCCGCCATGTACTCCTTACCCACGCTCTTGTAGGGGATCTTGGTGCTACACACGTGGACGGCGATAACCAGCGGCGTGTCGGAGTCCACCTTGTAGGTCTTCCAGTTGATGTTCTTGTTAGCCGCCTTCCACACGACGCAGCTGCCCTCGTCGAACAGCAGGGGGATCCTGTTGGCGAACCTGTATAGGGTGATGCCGGGGCCTTGGTTCTTACGGATGGTTGCCCCGGTCGCTACGGCGGCCTCCACGATGAAGGGAAAGCCCAGGTAGGTGCTGGGTTTGCGGGTCACCACCTTCAGGTAGTCCTCGTCCGTGAGGCCCAGCTCCTTCCTTATCCCCGTCTCGAGCAGCTCCTCCCCTATTGGGCTCAGGCAGCTGGAGTCGGGGCGCTTGAAGCCCGTGTAGTCCTTGGTGGCGCGGACGGCCTTCACTATGTCGTCGGGGCTCAGGTTCCTGGGCTTGGTGCCTGGGTTCAGCCCAGCGAACTCCAGGAACCTGTCGGCTGTGGTGGGGCCGATGCCCTGGAAGTGCATCATCATGAACTCCTTGAGGTTCTTGGCCTTGGTTGTGCTGACGAAGCGCCTGAAGGTCTCGACGTCCACGCCGTGAGGGTGGTGCTCCACGACCTTGGGCAGCGGCGGCATCTTGTCGGTCCCCCTCTCGAACCTGTAGAGGCGGCCCTTGGGGTCCGTGTACATGATGTCGGCGAAGGGGTTCACCATGGCCGTCTGCTTTATGTAATCTAGGAGTCTGTACATGATGCGGCTGTAGTCGCCCTCCATCTGAAGCTCCAGGACGGTGCCTCTCCAGCCCGAAGGGTTCTGCTTGACGTTGTGCTTCAGTATGTTTGCCTGGTTGTTCTGGATGTCGATCATCATCACGAACTCGTGGATCTCGCCGCCTGTGCTGCTTGTGACCACCATGGGCTTGTGGGTGGTGATCTGGCCGTAGAGCACGGCCATGGTTCCGCCCAGGCCGAATGTGCCGCGGCTCTGCTTCAGTGTGTACTTGCTGCCGTAGAAGACCGAGCCGAAGGCCTTGGGCACGTGCTCCTCGGGGACGCCTGTGCCGTTGTCCTCGATCCTGAGCTTGTAGATGGTGGTCTCGGCGCTCTGGCTGCCCCCCACCTCGCTTATCCTGATGTATATCTCTGGGGGCTCCTGCTGGGTCTCGCAGGCGTCCAGGCTGTTCTCCAGGAGCTCCCTGACGGCGGTGTAGGTGGCCCTGCTGGGGTTGCTGAAGCCTGCGAGCTCCCTGTTCCTGTAGAAGAAGTCTGAGGGGCTGATGGACTGGTACTCCACTTGCGTCATCTGGCCGGCGGTAGCCTCCCTTCTAATGCAGAATGATAACTACTCAGAATATTAAAGGACATAGGTACAGGGATCACAGCCATTTGTAGAGAAAAGGAAACTATGGAGACTGGATGTGGTTGGTTTAACTTATTTACGGCAAAGAACGGCTCAGGGGTGTAACAAGCAGTCACGGCCTCGTCACCTCTTTAAACCTATGTGCATCCCTGTACATGGCTGCTCCGTGGAAGCTGAGGACAAGCACCTCGGAGCCGCTGAGCCTCAGCCTGGAGTCGATGAGCTTCAGCTCCTCGTCGGTGAGCCTCGTGGGCCCGAACAGCCGCGAGTAGGTGACGCTGGAGCCCTCCACGGGCGGCTCCTTTCCCAGATCGACCACAGGCGTTATCCCTACGCTGAGCATCTTGGAGCGGACGCTCTGGAGTCTACCTCGGCTCAGGGGGATCCGGGTCCCCCAGAGGACTTGGGCGTCCCCGAGCCCCGCGCCGCTCAGAAGGGCACCCACCTCCGGCACCCTGTCCTCGTCCAATGGGAAGCTGGGCGGAGTCTGGAGAACCAGCATCCTGGACCTGAGAGCCCTCATCACGGCCCTCATCGCCTCCAGCACCTGAAAGGTCTCCTCCTCCGGCCTTAGACCCAGCTCGTGGGTGGCTCTCCTGTTGCACTTGACGGCGAAGGTGAAGCCCGGCGGGACCCGCCTCCTCCAGGACCTGGCCGCTGACAGCATGGGTACGTGGTAGAATGTGGTGTTGACCTCCGTGAAGTCGAAGAGCCGCGAGTACTCTCTGAGCCTGTCCCCCTCGTGGTTTAGGTAGTCCCAGCCCCCTGTCCCCACAAGGGGCTCGCCGGGGCCGTCACCGCCCCTCGGCCCTGTACCCCGGCCTGTACACAGAAGCGTATTCTCCACTGCCGCCCCCCAACCTTACCCACCTTAACCCGCGTCCGGCGAGAACCCGCTCGAAGGCATCCATGTGACCCTCCCTGAGGGGCTCAAGCTTCAGCCTCCACCTCCACCCGTTGTCCTCCGGGTCGCCCTCCCACACCCAGGGGATGTCCAGGAACGCGTTGCCGCCGAAGGACACTGGGACGCCTGCGTCCGTGAGCCCCCTGAGTAGGCTCATCGCTTCATCGTACTCCATGTTCAGCCTCGGAGCGGCTCAGGGCTGCGCCACATATATGCTGGACGCACAGGGCTCGCGGTGGGAGGCGGGTGAAAAACCTAGGGCTCCCTCTTCCTCACTCTACGGGGCTCGTACCAGAGCTCCCCGCGGTCCTTCTTCAGCTTCCGGCGCACCGCGTATAGGTGGTTCCACACGGTCTTGTGGAAGGCGCCGTTGAGCAGCATCTCCACGGCCTCCCTCGCGATGGGCAGCATCTCGTAGCTGCCGATCAGGGCGACTGTGGCCCCGTAGACGCTCACCTGGCACTCTGTGAGCTCCTCGATGAGGGACCTGCTCTTCCCCTCCTTGCCTATGATCCGTCCCTTTATGCGCTCCTGGTTGCTGCGGCTGTCCCCCACGTAGTCCGCCAGGTCCAGCACAAGGATGTCTGTGTCCTCGTTGAGGAGGACGAGGGCCCGCCCGGGGCTGAAGCCGCGGCCTATGGCCTGCACTATGTTGCGGACGGTTAAGACCACGGAGACGTCTCCCTGTGTCTCCTGGGGGGCTATCTCCACGTTCCCAGTTTCGCTGTCCACCGTTATGTCCACTTGGAAGGTGGCCTCAAGCCGTCTCTTGATCTTGCCGCTGGGCCCTATGAGTACGCCCACCCGGTCCTTAGGTATCCGTATAAAGGTCTTCTGCTCCACCGGTTATCCACTCCTTCAGCTCCTCAGGGTCCCTGGTCTCGGCGCCCACCCGCCTGAAGTAGCCGTTGATGTTCTCTATGTCCCTCTCTATGAGCATGGGGGCCATGCGGTGGATGGTGATCATGGCCTGGCTCACGTCGAAGATTACGGGTTTATCGTCGTGGTTCATTATATTGTATTCGCTCAGGTCCCCGTGGGCCAGCCCGGCCCGCTGCCACAGCAGCCTCATCTCCTCCAGCACCACGTCGTAGAACGCCTGGGGATCGTCGGGCTCCCGCTCCCTCAGGAGGGGCGCAGGCACCCCGTCCTCCCCTATGAAGGTCATGACCAGGATGTTCCTGTAGAACTGTATCGGCCTCGGGCTGTTGACGCCCGCCTCCTCGCATAGCTGCAGGTTGCTGAACTCCTTCTGCGCCCACGCGTAGATGAGGCCGCGGGGGCTCCTGTCTATCCTGCCGAACCTGGGGTCACCCTGAATGTACTGCATCATGCCCTTCCTGAACTCGGCGGTGTGCGTGTAGTAGATCTTGACGGCCAGCTCGGCTCCGTCAGGGGCGGTGGCGTAGTAGACCCTGGCCTCCTTGCCGGCCTTCACGACGCCGTGGAGGCGGCCCACGACGCCCCTCTTCAGGAGCCTGAACATCCCCTGGGTTGTGAGGCGGTCGAACACCTCCTCCATTACCTGAAAATCCTCGCGGTTCTTGTCCTTGAAGAGGGCATCCTCCTCGTACGCCCTCTCCAAGCGGTCATCCACCGCGTCGTAATCTTTTTTACGGGGCACCCATCTGGCTCCTCGGACACTACTCCATGGTTAACACGCCTTTTCGGCGAAGATCATCTAACTGGTTAGCTGTGTACCTGTGGAAGATCTCACCCCGCTCCTCGCTCTGGAAGTCCCAGGGAGACACCAGCACAATGTCGCCCTCCCGTATCCAGACGCGGCGCTTCATCTTGCCCCTGATGCGGCAGATCCTCGTGAAGCCGTCCTGGCACTTGACTAGGACGCGGTCGAAGCCGAGGAGCTTCTGGACAACCCCGATGACGTCGTTCTCGCTGGGGTAGACCAGAACGCGGAGATCCTTCTCGCTAAGTACCTTCTTTTTACCCATCCACCGACCTCTTAGCGTGAATACAGTTACAGGCTGCTTAAAAACTGTATCTAAACCACATAATTAAATAGCCTCTTTTACGGGTTATCTCGGCGGAAGCCCCGTTTATCATCTCTCTCCGCTGGTACGGGCGCCTATTCTAGGCTGACCGGTATCCTCCCCGCTATCCGGACCCCCTCCAGCGAAACGTCGCACCTGTAGGCGTAAACCTGAACCCCCGCAGAGGCAGCGGCCACGAGAGCGTCGCGGAAGCCTGGGTCCATCTCCCGGTGGGGCCGGAAGACGCGGGCGTCGGTCCTCTGGACGACGAACACCGCGGCGGCCTCGGAGTCCCTCAACGCGTGGACCAGAGTCCGCATGTGCCTTGCGCCCCTCAGCGTGGGCGCGTCCGGGAACAAGGCGACGCCGCCCTCCACCAGCGTGCAGGACTTGGCCTCGAGCACCAGCTCAGATCGGCCGCGGGCCAGGAGCAGGTCGAAGCGGGAGTCCATGAAGGTCGGCTCAGTCCGGGCGACGCGGTACCCGGTGAACTCAGGCAGGGAGCCCGCCTCAATAGCCTCGGCCAGCAACCGGTTGGGGAGGCGGGAGTCTACGCTCACCATGGTGCCCCCGTGGTCGGCGAGGACCATGTCGTACGCGGTCTTACGCCCCTCACCATGGCTCTCCACGAGGTAGACCTCTGCGCCCGGGTAGAGGAGCTCACGCATCCTACCCGGGTCAGGTATATGGCACTGCGTCCTGGCGCCCTCCAGGTCCACGACGCCCAAAAACCTGTTAGGCCGCTCCAGGAGGGTCGCGGCTACAGGATCGGATTTGAACTTCATCCTGCATCCATCAGAGAGTTGATCTCGTCGAGAAGCTCCTGAGAGGCCGCCGCCGCCAGCTCCATGCGGGTGTTCCTTGTGAGAGGGTAGTCCTTGAAGAGCTCTCCGTCTACAGCGTAGACGCCGCCGGCCTCACGGAGGATCAGTAGCCCCGCGGACACGTCTGTGACCCGTAAGATACCTCTGACGTCTATGTGAGCGTCAAGTTTGCCTGAGGCGACGTGGCAGAGGCTCATGGAGGAGCAGCCCCCGCTCCGCAGGTGGAGGCTCTCCTCTATCAAGTGGCGTGTACGTTCAAGGCGCGGCCCCTTGCTGATGTCCATGCTGATGAGGGCGCTGCTGTAC
>DASWLJ010000298.1:0-2384 GCA_036396185.1 Bathyarchaeia archaeon
TGTTCTCCCTGAGCTCAGGCGGCATCCAGTCCATGCCCAGGGCCTCGTATATGCGCTCCTCTTCCTCGGCCTCCACCAGAGAGTCGTCGTCCCGCCTGAAGAGGCCGTACTCGTTGAGCTTGAAACCCGCCTTGACGCCTATGGTGCGGAGCTTCACGTTGTGCTCCTTGCTGCCCGTGAAGTACTGGAGGGCTGCGCCGAAGCTCTCCGGCGGGATGACCCTGAGGTCCACCTGTAGCCTGTTCTCCAGGACCACGGTGCTCTTCGTTGGTCCGTGGGCCAGCACCCGTGCCACATTCGGCATCCTGACGAAGTGGTCTGAAGCCTTCTCAGGCTCAAGGCTGCTGGCGAGGACGTCCAGGTCGCCCACTGTCTCCTTCCTGCGGCGCGCCGAGCCGGCCACCTCCACCCTGCGGACCGCGTCACTGCCCCGCATATGCGTAAGTATGCCCTGGATTATGGGCAGCACCTCGCCGAGGAGGAACCTGCCGCTCCGGCTCCTATACTCCTCGATGGCCTTCAGGAGGTTATCCTCCTTCTTCTCCCCGAAGCCCTTCAGCGCCCTGACCCTATGCTCCTTGGCCGCCTTCTCTAGGCTCTCTATTCCTGTGACGCCCAGCTCCTGGTTGAGCCGCATGGCCAGCTTGGGGCCCACGCCCTCCAGCTCCATGAGCTCCGGGACGCCCTTGGGCAGGCTCTCCCGCAGCTCCCTGAGCACCTTGGATTCCCCAGTGTCCAGGAGCTCCGCGATGGTGGCCGCTATGCTCTTGCCGATGCCTGGTATGGCGTCCAGTTCGCCCCTGGCTCTGATGTCCCTGATGTCCTCGGTGAGGGCCGTGATGCGCTGGGCGGCCATGCCGTAGGCGCGGCTCCTGAACGTGTCCCCCTTGACCGTCAGAATCTCCCCTATCTCGTAGAGGACAGCGGCCACGTTGGCGTTGGCGCTCATGGTTTGGATGATGGTTTGGAGGAATATGAATCCGTCTACATCACGGGTTTCCCTTTATCCCAGTAATACTGGAACAGGTCCCTGCACCACTCGTGGGTCTCCGGGTCCTTGGATCCGAATCCCCTGAAGTCGTACTTGTCCTCCACCGTGGGGTAGCATAGGAGGGCCACCTCCTTCTCCGACATGTAAAGGATCATGGGCACCTCTATAAGTCTCTCCAAGTAGATGCCCTTACCCTTTAAGCGCTCGATGTAGCCCTCAGGGAACACCCTCCTCCTGTCGTCCCTCATCTCCTCGGGAAGGTTGAGGCTGAGCCCATGGAGGAAGTAGCCCTTCACCTCCCTGTCGAAGGCCGCCTTTATGGCGTTGAAGCCGCTGCTGAAGTACCTCATGTTGATGTTCAGGATGTACTCCTCGGCCTCCTCTACCAGCCTCTGGACCCTGTGGACTGCCACCATGACGTCGTCCACTTGTGAGCAGCCCCCCAGCTCACCCATCCGGGCCATGAACTTGTCGGGTAGCCCGGAGATGACGTGGTCGCTGAAGTAGCCTCTGTGCCTGCTTGTGAAGCGGAGCGTCGCCAGTTGCCTGAGGAGAAGCTCCCCGAAGGGCGTCAGCGCGAGGAGCCCGTCGCTGCGGCGGACCGTCAGTCCGTTCTCCGTGAGCCTCTGGACGTGGCGGCTCACCTCCTGCGTGGTGATGTCCAGCTTCCGTGAGAGGTCAGAGTACGTGTGGGGCTCCGCTGACAGCTCGTGGAGTATACGCACCCTATCCTCGTTACTAACCTCGAACATAAGGTCGTAGAAGGTCATTGCCCCGCCTCGATGGCTCTATGTTTCGGCTTCTACATTTTTAGGGGTTTCCGTGAACTCCCTGAATATGTCGCCGTAGGCCGAGCAGAAGTACCGGCACGCCTCCATGGCTCCTCTGCGGCCCTCGTCTGTGAGGCTGTAGGTCTTCTTGCGTCCCTTCTTTCTGCACTCCACGAGGCCGCTGTTCTCCAGTTCGGCGAGGGCGGGGTAGAGGGTCCCGGGTGTGGGCTTGGTGCCCCTCATGCGTCCCAGCTCGTCGGCCATCTCCTGTCCGTACATGTCCTTCTTGAGGAGCAGCCAGAGGATGCTGAAGGACAGTAGGCCGCGCATGTCGCAGCAGCCTGCGGGCGGGTTTGGGCAGCAGTCGCTCATCGCTATATATTGGTCCCCCGATAGATTTATATCCTTCCCAACAACTTATTGGGTATCCAATAATAAAAGTGGTGTGTATGGCTAAGAAAACTGAAGAGATTAAGCAGAATATACGCGAACGCTACGGAGCCTTCGCGAAGAGATCCCAGACATCCTGCGGGTGCGGATGCGGAAGCGGTTCATCCTGCTGCGGCGGGGAGGGCAGCTACGCCCAGAACGTAGGCTACAGCGACGAGGAGCTGAAGAACGTC
>DASWLJ010000299.1:0-2334 GCA_036396185.1 Bathyarchaeia archaeon
AAGGCGACCTGGACGACGTCACGGACCTGGACCTCAGCAGCTTCAACGCCCCCCGGCGGGGGCACCTGGAGTACGTATACGGGCTCAGCCCGGGGCTCTGCTTCACGGCCCGTGAGAGGGGCAGACTCGTAGGCTACATCATGGCCAGGGAGGGCTCAGACAGGGTCAAGGTGGGGCCGTGGATATGTGAGCCGGGCCACAGGGCAGCAGAGATGCTCCTGTACGCGGTCATGAACAGGAGGCCCGGGCAGACTGTGTGGGTTGGGTTCCCGGAGGGTAACGGCCACAGCAGGGAGATTCTGACGGTGAACGGGTTCAGGGAGATACCCAGCAGCCTCAGGATGTGCCACGGAGACCGCGGCAACAGGGAGAAGGTTGAGGCCGTGTACGGCCTCGGGGGAGCCGACAAGGGCTAGGCTACCTAGCCCTCAGATGTCTAGATGTGGCCTTTGCCGTTCTGGAGTATCTCCATGACCCTGTCAACGGTCTCAAAGTACCTTTGGTCGCGGCGGTGCTCGAACCTGGGGCGGGGGATGTCCACGTCGACCTCACCGATTATTCGTCCGGGGCGCGGGGAGAAGACCAGCACCCTGTCCGCCATGTAGACGGCCTCCTCCACGTTGTGGCTCACCATGATGACGGTGTTCGGGTTCTCACCCTTCTTCCGCCAGATGTCCAGCACCAGGTCCCTTAGGGTCTTGGCAGTCAACTCGTCCAGGCTGCTGAAGGGCTCATCCATCAGCAGTATCTCGGGGTTCAGCGCCAGGGCCCTGGCTATGCCGACCCTCTGCTTCATTCCGCCGCTCAGGTCGTGGGGGTAGATGTTCTCGGAGCCCTCCAGCTTCACCTGCCTCAGGTATTCATGGGCTACCTCGACACGCTTCTCCTTGGGCACCCCTATGACCTCCAGCGGGATCTCCACGTTCTCCTGCGCAGTCTTCCAGGGCAGGAGGCCGAAGAGCTGGAAGACCATGGATATCTTTGGGGTGGACCCAGTGATCGGCTGCCCCTGGAAGATGACCTCGCCGCTAGTGGGGGTCTCCAGGCCGGAGATTATGCGCAGCATCGTCGACTTGCCGCACCCGCTTGGGCCCACGAGGCACATGAACTCGTCCTCCTCGACGTCGAAGCTGACGCCGTCCAGTGCCACTATCTCCTTCCCGTCCTCCGCGAAGCTCTTGTGCACGTCCCTAACGTCTAGTATGGTCAACGGCTAGACCTCCACCTTGTACTTCTCGAAGCGGCGCAGCAGGGGCCTCCAAATCAGCGCCTCCATGGACAGGACTATCGCCGCGATGACCATGATTATCACAACCAGGAGGACGGTGTTCCCGTAGACGTACCCCGCCTTATCCAGGAGGCTGCCCAGGCCGGGGACGAAGACGTCCGGGACGCCGGGCTGAGTCGACTGAAGGTACTCGCTGAAGATCACAGTGTTCCAGCCCGTCCCCCAGCTGAGGATGCTGCCCGTGACTATGGCTGGGAGGATCGAGGGGATCACCAGGTGGGTGACCCTTTTTAGTCCCTTGAAGCCGAAGAGTGTGCCCACGTCCCTGATCTCGGTGGGGATGTTCTTCACGGCGCTCGATATGTTGACGAACATGTACCAGATCATGTCCAGGACCAGCATCACTACGCATGTGACCTCCAGGGCGATCCTCTGGTTGCCGAACAGGTTCCCCAGGCCGACGTACAGCACCGGGAAGAGGGCGAGTATCGGAACCCCCTGCCCGATGTCGTATATGGGGTATATTATGGCCGCCGCGTGCCTGTTCTCTGCGGCCAGCACCCCTAACCCCATCGCAACGACGAGGCTGAAGGCGTATGCGACGGTCAGCCTGGTCATGGTCAGGAGTATGAGCCAGTGGATGTTCCTGAGCTCTTCCCCCGGTGGCTGGGAGAGGGCCTCGGCCACGCTGCTCAGGGAGGGTACCTGCTCCAGCTCCCCGTAGAGGATGGCCGCGACGGCAAGCACAGCCACGGCAGCCACCAGCGCCTTCTGGCGACGCGTGTACTCTTCCAGCCTCTGCCAGAAGGCCGAGAACGCCTTCGGGACCTGGATGTGCGTCAGGCTGAACCAGCCCCTCGTCCCGCCGACGCCCATCAGGCCGACGCCGCTCAGCCCGATGTGCAGTATGGGCTTGAACGTGCCGGCGCTCGCCCTCTCCATCAGCCTGTGCCAGGTGAGGCTGTTGATGACAACGACGAGCACGGTGACGTAGACGAGGAGCGTCAGCGCCATCCCCATGTCCCGGTAGAAGTAGGCTGAGCGCGCGAGGAGGAACCCGATGCCCCCAGACGCAGGCGAGACTATCTGCCCCTTGTACTCGATGT
>DASWLJ010000300.1:0-4212 GCA_036396185.1 Bathyarchaeia archaeon
TGTCCAGCGTTAAAAGGGATTGTGAATCTATGATACTGAAAAGGTTCAGTGAACTAGAGCATGGATACACCATAAATAGGCTGACGCACAATGCTAACCGTCTTGACCCTAGGTTTCGACTCGGTTGTCTTCGACCTTGACGCCACGCTCATCAACTTGGGTGAGCATGTGGACTGGAGGCGGGCTCAAGGCGAGATAGCGCAGGCCTACGTTGCTCTGGGGTGTAGCCAGGAGGATGTCGAAGCGTGCAGCGGTAAGGGCCTATTCGGTATGCTCGAAGAGTTGTGGGAGATTAACCGGGCTGAATTGGGGGCGGCGAAGGCTAACCTGATCCAGGATGAGGCGTACATGATCCTACACGGCTATGAGGAGAAAGGTGTGCCCGGCTGCTCCCTCATGCCTGGCTGTAGAGAAGCCTTGGATTGGATAGAGGGTAAGGAGGTGCCCATGGGCGTATGTACGTCCAACTCCCAGGAAGCCGCAGAGCAGGCCCTGAAAACCCTGGGTCTAGACCGCTACTTCAAAGCGGTCATCGGGAGAAACACGGCCCACAGGATGAAGCCACACCCTGACCAGTTGAAGGCGTGCTACGAGGGCTTAGGGGCCAGGCCTGACAGGGGCGTCGTGGTGGGAGACAGTCACAGTGACGTGCTTGCAGGTAAGGCGCTGGGCTCATACACCATCGTGGTCCCCGTGTACTTCACTAAGCTCAACAAGGTGAAGGAGGCCGGCGCGGACATGATCATAGGCAGCTTAGCGGAGTTGCCTGAAGTGCTCGCAGGCATCAAAAGGCTACCCCGTTGAAGTAGACGGCCCAGACGTACAGGGACACAAGTATGACGGAGGCTATCACCAGGCCCCTCAGCGCCCTGTCGTAGTCCGCCGCGAAGGCCCCGAGTCCCCCGAAGAGGAAGCCATAGAGGTGTATGTCGTGGGCAACGATCGAGCCGGGGTTCACCAGCAGGGATGACACCTCTACTATCAGTAGGATGACGCCCACAGCCACGCCGGGGAGGGGGATGATCATGGCGGTGGTCACCTCGAAGGGCATAAGCAATAGCAGCACAGCTATCAGCCCGAAGATGGCGCCTGAGGCGCCGACGACCGGGACACTGGACTGAGGATTAACGGCCACGTGGGCCAGCCCCGCTAGGACGCCGGACCCAAGGTAGATCAGGCTGAACCTCCCAGTCCCTACCTCCTTCTCCACCGCCCTCCCTACAGTGAAAAGCACGAACGTGTTTGTCATGAGGTGCTGGAACCCCGCGTGTAGAAACATGTGGGTCACCAGGCTTAAGGTGCTGAGTCCACTGAGGACGAGGGTCGGGACGACCCCGTACCTCAGCACTAAGCCGTAAACTAGGTCCTCAGGGACAAGCAGGGTGACCAGGTAGATCACCGAGCATGACGCCACCAGGAACGATGTGAAGGGCGAGTCCCGCTGCCTGGCCATGCACTGAATGTAAGCGCAACTCCACTAAAAGCCGTGTGATCTGGTCCAAAGGATACTCTTTTCTCTGTCCACGCATAGGTACTCCAAGAACCGAGGTGAAAAGGTTGAAGCTACGACCCATCAAGAACCCCAAGATAATCGGACGAGGAACGTGGTACGATAAGGCGGCCGAGGAGCTGGTGGAGAGGGAGAAGAAGCTGGGCCGTAGCCTGGACCTGCTGCGGACAGAGAGCGGCCTGGGGGCCTCGGGGTTCCCCCACATCGGGAGCCTGGCAGACGCCCTCAGAAACTACGCCATAACCCTTGCCCTCCGCAGTATGGGGTACAACAGCGAATACTTGGCCTTCGCCGACGACAAGGACGGCCTCAGGAAGGTTCCCGCCGGTCTCCCTGGCACGCTAGAGAAGTGGCTAGGATACTCTGTGTCCAGCATACCCGACCCATTCGGCGACTGTCACCCAAGCTTCGGCCAGCACATGGCCAGCCTACTCAAGGACTCCCTCAACGTGAACGGCGTAGACTACGTAGACATGAGCGGCTACAGGGCGTACAGGGACGGCCTCCTCAACCACGAGGTCGTGGCAATCATGGACAACCACGAGAAGATAGGCCGCATAATCGAGGAGGAGATAGGGCAGGAGAAGTACACGGAGGTCCTACCGTACTTCGTCGTCTGCGAGAAATGTGGACGCATATACAGCACCCACGCCATGGAGTACAGCAAGTCCACCCACACAGTCTCATACGAGTGCCGCGGCATGGAGGTCAAGGGCCGTTGGCTGGGGGGCTGCGGTCACAAGGGCGAGGTGGAGGTGACCAGTGGCAACGGGAAGCTCAGCTGGAAGGTGGAGTTCGCGGCCAGATGGCACGCCCTCGACATACGCTTTGAGGCCTATGGCAAGGATATAGCGGACAGCGTCAGGGTCAACGACAGGATATGCCGCGAGGTATTCCAGTGGGAGCCCCCCATGCACGTCCAGTACGAGATGTTCCTAGACCGCGGCGGGAAGAAGATCAGCAAGTCCGCGGGCAACGTGTTCACGCCCCAGGTGTGGTACAGGTACGGCAGCAAGGAGAGCCTCAACCTCCTCATCTACAAGCGGTTCGTGGGCACCAAAAGCGGCAGCGTGGAGGACATCCCCACCCACATGGATGAGCTGGACGACCTAGAGGACACTTACTTCAGCGATGGGAAGGCGGGCGACGACCTGGACCACTACAAGCAGACGGGTCTGTACGAGTATGTCCACTTGCTGAAGCCGCCTGAGGAGCCGGACGCCCACGTCCCCTTTAACCTCATGGTGAAGTTGGCGAGGGTTGCACCCAAGGGCGCAGAGGAGGGCTTCATCAAGGCCAAGCTAGAGGAGTACCAGTACCTCAAGACGACGAGCAAAGGCGTAGACGAGAGGATAAGGAGAGCCCTCAACTGGGTACAGGATTTTCAGGGGGACGAGCCCGAGAAGGTGGAGCTGGACGAGGGTCAGAAGGAGGCCGTCCAGGCAATAATAGACGGCCTCAGAAAAGCGGGAGACTTGGACGCGTACCAGGCAGTCATCTTCGACGTATCCAAGGCTATGAACCTGAAGCCAAGAAGCATCTTCCCCATAATCTACCAAATACTCATAGGTAGATCACAGGGACCCAGGTTCGGGCCCTATGTGGAGCTCGTTGGAAAAGAATCTGTGATAAAAGAGCTGGAGCGGAGCCTAGGAAGCTAGGTCTACTTCTCTGAGGTGGGGACCCCAGCATTGCCCCAGTCCCGTTTGTCTACGTCGACGAAGACCACCGACACCGCCTCGGGCTTGCACCCGCAGCCTTGGCAGATGGCGTCAGTCACCAGCTTCATGACCTTCTTCTTGGTCTCGTAGTCCCTACCCTTATACCACTGTATCGTAACCCATGGCATGCTCGTTTCACCAAACAGACGCCCACCCGTAGGCATATGAAACTGTCGATGGCGGCGGGCTCCTTACTCAAGATCCTCATCACGGTTCAGAGGGGCAAACAATTCATCGCCCGCCACGTACAGTGACGCTGAGCCCAAAGAATAAGGTATCCCCGCTGGAAAGAGATTAAAGCCCACGTGCAGAGGGATACGGCATGGAACGCCCTGACAAGACCATGTACTTCCTCAACATCGCTCTGAGCGTGGCCACCCGCAGCACGTGCCTCCGCCGCAAGTTCGGAGCCGTCATAGTCAAGGACAACACCATCGTCGGCACCGGATACAACGGTAACGCCCGCGGCGTAGTCAACTGCCACGAGGCGGGCTGCATCAAGAACCTTATGGACTCGCCCAAGGGGCAGGCATACGATTACTGCCCCGCGGTCCACGCGGAGGAGAACGCCATAATTAATAGCAACAGGGCCGACCGCATAGACGCTACCCTTTACATAGCGGGCCTCGACGCGGACGGCAGGCACACCATGGCGCTGCCGTGCCAGCGGTGCCAGCGCAAGATCATCAACAGCCAGATCAAGGAGGTGGTAATCCTCAGAGACGATGGCACGCCCAAGACCATAGACGTGGCGGAGTACGTGGAGGGCGACACCCGATGGTACAAGAAGCTGCTCGACGAGGCCAGGAGTGAAGCCTCGACAAATTTATAAAGAGACTGAGCCGAACCTCTACCGGACATACGATGAGCCTTCAACGCAAAGTCGAGGACCTTGAGAAAGAGATACTGGCGCTAGTAGACCGCATGGAAACCCTTGAGGAGAGCCTCGAAGAAATCCACGAGCGGCTGGACGAGTTCGAG
>DASWLJ010000301.1:0-10591 GCA_036396185.1 Bathyarchaeia archaeon
CTTGAGACCCAGTACACGTAGATATACCCGTGTAGTTCGCTTTTAGAGGGCTCTGTGGTCACGCAAGTATCGATACAATCTCCCCATAATCCCATTAGGCTTGGACTCTGAAGATAGTTGGGTTCTTGGTCACAGGAAACACAACCCTAATTATGTTTATATAACGATTACAATTAAACCATATTGATGGTCTCAGAGGACAACCCCGGCTACGTTCTACGCGTCAGTTCAGACGAGTGGGTTGAACAGATTTTCCAGCTCAAGAAATACTACTCGGGCATCATGCGAAACTGGAGGAGGGGCACACCCATACTCTTGGCCAGGAAGACGGAGCGCGGAGACAGCTTCCTCGGGTACGGCATAACGGATAAGGTCGAGATGCTGTGGGAGATGACCCCCGAGGAGGAGGACTACTGCAGAGAAAACAGGTGGAAGTGCGCGCTCACATTCCAGCCCCTCATCAGGTTCGAGACGCCCCTGCCCATAAAGGACACTGTCCTGGCCAACGACAGGAGAAAGGGGAGCTTCCTCCACGGAGCCATGCTCCCGGAGGAGCAGGTGGACAGCATCCTGGACAGGGCCGAGGAGCAGCAGTAATAGAAAAATAATATACGGGGCGAGCCCAGAGAACCAGCGGATGGGGTACATAGCCGCTGTTAAATGCAAGAGGGGGGAAAGCGCCTCAGAGCACGTCATCCACATGCTGAAGGCGTCCGGCGGACCCCCAAGGGCGTACATCGGCCTGGCCTTGGCCCACGCGTCAGAGGTGTACAGGAGGCCGCCCGAGTTCTCGTCCCTGACGGAGGACTCCGTCATAGGGTTCAAGGGCCTAGACCCGAAGGACTACCCGCCGCAGCCCCTGTCGCAGCCATCGGGCTCCATGTGCCTCAACGGGTCATTATTCGGTGTGGATGATCCCGACACACTGGCTGCCGCTAACCTCCTTGAAAAAGATGTGGCCGGCGGCGTCAAAGAGCTTCTAACTGTGTGCGGCCACTTCGTCGTCGTCGCCCAGAGCGAAGATGCGATAATCTGCGGAAGGGACTGGGTGGGGGTCAAGCCCCTCTACTACGGCGAGAACGAGGACGTCTACGCGGTCGCGTCCAACAGGAAGATGCTGTGGAGCATCAAGGCAGACCCTAAACCTGTTGAGCCGGGGCACGTCGTCACGATCACCGGCTCATCCGGTATCGAGGACGAGGCCCCTGAAAGGGGCGAGCTGGCGAAGCTGATCGAGCCGGAGGATTCCGTCGTGGAGACCCTGGACGCCGTCCTCAGGCGGGCATCCGACAACATAGCCCGAAGGGCCGGCAGAGGGGCCCTGGCGTTCTCAGGCGGCATCGACAGCACGTTATCGGCCTACTACCTCAAGGAGTCGGGAGTCGACCTCGACCTCGTATGCGTCGGCTTAGGCCAACGGGACGAGTACGGGCACGCTCAGGCGGCGGCGGACGCCCTCAGCCTGGAGCTCCACACGTCTCCCTTCACCCAACGGGAGCTGGAGGCGGCGCTGCCCGGGATCGTGTACAGCGTAGAGGAGAGCAGCCCTCTAAGCATAGGGGTCGCGGCGCCCCTGTACTTCGTGGCGGCGGAGGCCCGCGAAATGGGGCACGACACGGTCTTCACGGGAAACGGGAGCGACGAGCTTTTCGGAGGCTACATGAAGTACCAGAGAGCCTACACTGAGGACCCCTCTCTGGCAGAGGGGATGATGAACATCGATGTCGTCGACTCATGGAAGAATAACTATGAGAGAGACAGCAAGATAGTCGAGGGCGCTGGGCTGGACCTGCAGCTGCTGTTCGCCCATCCAAGGGTAGTATCCTACGGACTGAGGATTCCTGTTGATTATAAGCTACCACAAGATACAAGTCAGCCACGAAAAACCATACTGAGAAAGCTGGCCAAGGGGCTGGGGCTCCCCGAGGAAGTGTGGGGGCGCCCGAAGAAGGCCGTCCAGTACTCCACCGGGGTCCATCAGTGCCTGAAAGGGCTAGCCAAGGGGCAGGGTAAAAGCCTCCAAGCGTACACGCAGGGGCTATACAAACAAATCCGTGAGGGGGCCTGTCTTGCCTGAAGTAGATTCCGTAATCAGGAAGCTGAAGGAAACTTACCCGGACATCAGCCCGGAGCCTTCAGCTGAGGACCCCTTCAGGACCCTGATAGGCTGCATACTCTCGCAGAGGACACGGGACGGCAATGCCGAGAAGGCGTCCACGAGCCTCTTCGAGAAGGCGTCCACCCCGGAGGAGGTACTCAGACTCAGCGAAGCTGAGCTTGAGGCGCTCATAAGGTCCTCGGGGTTCTATAGGCAGAAGGCGCGCCACATCTCTGGTGCTTGCAGGGTACTCGTCGAAGAATGCTGCGGAGCCGTCCCCAGGGACAGGGAGGCGCTCCTCAAGCTGCCCGGAGTCGGACCTAAGACGGCTGACATCGTCCTAGCGTACAGCTACGAGACTAAGGTTGTCCCAGTGGACGTCCACGTGTGGAGGGTCTCCAGGAGGCTCGGGTTAGCGGACATGGACGCCGATCACGAGGAAGTGAAGACAATCCTGGAGGAGATTATCCCCGACGGGGACAAGGTGCTCTATGACAGGGCGGTTCTGAGGATAGGTAAGGATTATTGCAGAAAAACGGGGCCCAGGTGCCTTGAGTGCCCCCTCAAACCATTATGTGGCTACACTAATAGAGGGCGATCAGCCCCTTAGCCAGCTCATCCGTGAACTCTGACAGATGCTCGAACTCGTAGCCTATGATCTCGTTGATCTGTTTCGTCACCGTGCCCATGTTCACGTTTTTTTCAGGGATGACCTGGGCCGAGACCACGCTGGGCTCGTTGATGGGCTTACCAATCCGGCTGAGGAGCCACACATATGTCTCCTTGATCCCAGGCACATCGTCGATGATCCTGTTGGCTAACCTGTAGCAGAGGGCGTTATAGATCTTGCCCACGTGGCTCACAGGGTTCTTTCCGGCCGCGGCTTCGCTGCTCATGGGGCGGTTGAGCGGGATGACGCCCACCACGTTGTTTCCCCTCCCTACCTGGCCGCTGTCGCCGGCCTCGGCAGAGGTCCCGGTCACCGTCAGGTAGAGTCCGTCTATGCCTCTCCCCTTGGCGTCTAAGGCGTTCAGGTCTATCGTGACCTCCTTGAAGGAGTACTTGTCATCCACGTAGCCTTTTATAGCGTCGTATACCTCGTCGCGCCTCCTGAAGTAGTCTGCCTCGCTCTCGATGAACCTGTCCACGAAGGCCATGGCAACAGTGACGTTGAGGGAGTTACCTTTCCTGAGCCCCATGAGCTTTATGTCCTCGCCAGACTCGGGGAAACTCTTCTTGAACTCCTTGGAGTTGAGGTGCTTTTCAAGGTCCTTGATCAGGCTCTCTGTGCGGGTGAAGGGGGCGTAGCCGACGGCCGCAGACGTGTCGTTGGCTCCAAGGTACTTTCCTTTACGGGCGAAGATGTCGCTGAGCGCCATCGACCCGGGCTTTATCTGGCTCTGGTAAGTCACATGCTTCTCAGGGTCCACGAATCTGAGGTGCTCCTTAAACCACTGCTTTGCACTCCGTTCAGCGATCTCGTTGACAGGTATCTCCTCGTCACCAACCTTGAACGTGGCCCGGTCACCGAAGACGAACCTCATGGGCTCAATGACCTTGCCTCCTTTGTACTTGGGGACGGCCACCCCCGCCGCCAGAAGACTCTTATCGACGTTATGGTGCAGCACGACGCCGAACCTCTTCATGTACTCCTTGGAGAGCTCTATCGAGATCCGGTTCATAACCGAGTCACACATGGTGTCGGGGTGCCCCATACCCTTCTTCTCAACTATCTCCAGGGCCTGATCCTCTATGGCGGATCGACCGAGCCTATTAACGAACACATTATCCAATGATTTCACCGTGTACGATGATTATTACTGAGGAGAATAAGGGATGTTGAATTTAAATCGATTCATTCATTTTAACAGGGGATCGGAGAAAAAGATATATAACCACTATAGGAAATAAGATGATTAAACAATATTAATTTATTATTTAAGGAATATTTTTACGTTTGCCTACAGTAATAGATTACTTTATTGCAGTAAACCGGAGAGATAACTAACTCCAAGTATAACAGAAACTAGTTAAAAAATATCGAAAAAAGTCGAAAAGAGCAGGCAGAACATCTTATACAAACCTCTGATGTCGAACACAATTTATGATGATAAAAGACCCGACGCGTTCACTAAAAAAGCATCTTAACCCTACTGCTAACAGACATGAAAGATAGTAACAATTGAATCGAGGAAACATGTAGAAAAGAATAATAAGTGAACAGTCAGTTTATATTGCCTGAGGATTCAAGTTGGACGATAAAAGTCTAGGCTACACGATCATGATCGTAACCATCGCGGTGATGGTAGGATACTTCGTATGGGCTTTCCCGGGGATTTTCGGCACAGTTTTCGCCTGGTTAGGACCCTACAGCGAGTGGGCCATCAAGCTCCCCGTCATCGCGGCCGTGTACATGATCCTGTTCATAATACTGTGGATCGGGTACACGATGGCGACGACTCCGCCTCCGGTGCCACTCGACACTCCTCTCGACCTTGACAGTGAACTCGACGACGAGCTAGAAACCGAGGAAGATGAGGAGAAGAAGGAAGAGGAAAAGGGTTTTTAAATTAACGCTCCTTTAGAGTCTGTTTACATATTTATTTTAAAATCGCGTACAATTATAGCCCCATATAACATGTTTATTGTATAATTAAGCCCCTTATATAAACACGTCACCATAAAAAAATAAAATAACATTGCATGGTTTTAACATATATTTGTTAATAATCCTAGCGTAACCTAAACAGACTCGAACGCAACATGTCTGCTGGGGGAGTATAGACAAGTTGAGGTGGGGAGATGATCAGCCAGTACTATGGATCATACCTGGTCTGGGCTTAACCCTATTCGCACTGATCAACCTCACAAACCTGTTTCTCCACTTCATCCCGGTCTCCATAGCCAACGTCTTCATGGCAGTGGCATCGGCCTTTGTCAGCTCCATGTCCGCGGGGTTCATAATGGAGCTTCTGAAGGGCAGAGGCCGCCTCACGTACTACACTATAGCGGGGACCTGGGTCATAGGGTTGCTGACGTATCACGTCGGCCACGGCTTCCTTGAGAGTAACCTAATCAACGGAACACAGACGGCGTCAATATCCCTTATAGGGACAATAATCACCGGGGTCAGCCTGACGGTCATACCCGGGGTGTTCACAGGCTCAGTGATAGGGGGCTTGGCCAGCCTATTACCCGACGAACTGCTGACCGAGGAGGATGTCTCTGAGGCGGCACCCCAGTTCGCGCCCAACAGCTGGCCAGGCTACGAGAAGATGTGCGTAAAATGCGGCCAGGTGATGCCCTATGACTCCGTCTTCTGCTCACACTGCGGCTCCATGCTGAAGAGGAGACTCAGCTCAGACGTAAGGTACTGCAGGTACTGCGGCAACAGGCTACACTTCAAAGGGGAGTTCTGCCCAGACTGTGGAAGAGAGATTAACGTGCTCTCTAAGCCGAAGGTCTACGTGTCCCAGTAGTCTACCGTACTTCGGCGTCCACCCGTACCTTACAGACCCTGGGGCTGTACAGGCTTACCCTGACTCCGCTTAGAAACCTCGCGTCTCTGCCCTGCCGCTCAGCCGCCTGCTTGATCAGCGCCATGGCCTCCGTGAACATGTCGTTCTCAGGGGCCCAGTGATAAAAGTGGAGCGTCCCACCTGGTCTGAGCATGCTGACGGCCAGGTCTAGGAACTCGTGTGCGCCCTTGGGTAGAGGCATCACAACCCTGTTGAACTGTTTCCCCAGGGTGGGGCAGACGTCCCTCACGTCCCCCAGAAGCAGCCTGACCCTGTCCTGGACCTTGTTCAGCTTGACGTTGATTAACCCGTAGCGGTGCGCATCCGGGTTGATCTCCACCCCCGTGACCTGGGCGTCTGCGACCCTCTTGGCGATGCAGATAGGGAACGGCGCCACGCCGCTGAACATGACGAGCACCTCTTCGCCGGGCTGAACCTGGGACGCGACTCTCTCCCTCTCGGTGCTCTCCCTCGTGGAGAAGTACGCCAGGTTAGGGTCCACCATGAACCTGCAGCCGGACTCCCTGTGCTCAACCTCGGTGTCAGCGTCCCCCAGAATCAGACGCAGCTCCCTGAGACGGTACTCTCCCTGGCGCCCAGACTCCTTACCCAGAACACTCTTAACGTTCCCGTGGACGCCCATGACAGCTTCAGCCAAGGCTCCCTCGTACTCCATCAACTCCTCAGGGACCTCCACGATGACCACCGAGCCGCTCCTCGACCCTAGTATGTCGAAGGAGGCGGGCACACTGTCCAGTAGCCTGTCCGGGATCCTTCCCACGAGCCTCTCCCTGATCTTGTTAGCCAACACAGGTCAGCTTCGATTCTTAGAAGATGGATCGTTCCCCTGTCTTCTTGGCGAGCTTGCCTCTGAGACGGATCTCATTCACCACCATCTCCTCAGGCTCCGAGTCGTCCCTCGTCTTCCTCTTCACGGTCAGTCCACACACGCCATTTTCCAGGAGCTGCCTCTTCGTACAGACAGCGTAGGTACAGCCTTTGGGTTCGCATGGCTCACCAGTCCAGTTACACCAGGAGGTTTTACCTCTGAAGGTCAGAGCCCGTTTGGTGCACATGAAGTCACGGCATCTTGAATAACAGTCTTTAACACCGGACAAAACTAATAACTCCGAAATTTTATCTGGTTCCTGTATTCGTACAAGACAGAGAAATTTAAACTTTATCAAACACACGTACACCGTTGACGCGGGTCACGCCCAGGTAGCCGCCTACTGTCCCGGTCCAGCGCTGTAAGCGCCATCCACCCAAAGTGTACTTGATGAAACAGGGTAACCTATTATCGGACCAGAAACCTTTAAAGCGGTCAAATAGATGACGCAGCCGGTTTGGCTCCCATAGACGCTGGCCCAGTGAAGATTAAGGAAAAGCTGCTTGTGGTTGACGACGACGAGCTGATACTGGAGTCCCTGATCAGCATCTTTGACAGCGAAGGCTACAGCTCAGCCTTCGCCCGGACGGGCGGTGACGCCCTGAGGCTGCTGGAGAGGGAGCCGTTCAACGTCATCATCGTCGACGTGAAGCTCCCTGACATGACGGGGCTTGAACTGCTGGGCAGGATAAAGGACACCACCCCCAGGATGCGGAAAATCGTACTCACAGGGTTCCCGGACGCCCCCTCGGCCATAGAGGCAGTCAACAAGAAGGTCGACGCCTACCTCACAAAGCCCTTCGACCCCGAGAGCCTGCTGAAGCTGGTGGCCAGAAACCTGGAGGAGCAGAGAGAAGAGCTCAGGTACACGCAGGAGCGGGTGCTAGACTACATAAGGACGCGTGTCAAGCAGCTAGACGAGACTAGGAGCATGATCCACTGAGCGGTGCTGTATGGCCATGGAATCATACCAGGTTGACTACGAGACCGCTTACCAGGGTAACAGGAGAAACGAGGCACGGGACAAGCTGCTGGAGTCCATCGAGGAGGTTCTCAGCTTCAGCGAAGTCGTGCTGAACTTCCTCGAGCTGAACACGGGCTTCAGGAAGTCAACCATACTAGACGACCCCAGGGTCTTCTGCCGCGAGCTTGAGGACCTCTTCGGCGCAGGCGCCTACGGCATAGAGGGCCTCATAATAGAGAAATTCTACGGTAAGATGAACCTCAGATTCGTCAAGGACAGAAAGAAGACCTTCGTCGACTACGTCAATGAAGCCTTGAAGGAATACGTCGATTAAAGGTTGTTATACGTCGACGGACAGTGAAGCGGCTTTGTGTCTCGGAAACCGGGTGAAGATAATGGATGCCCGTACGAATAAATATAAATACAATCAGAATGGGTATGTTTACCAAGGTTAACGTAAAGTATCCTATTCCACGTGGAGTCAGGTAGAAGGAATGCACGATGCCTCAGAAATCTGGAACCCCTAAAAACGTTCTACTCGCCACTAGGGTGACGCCGAGGATCAGGGACATCGTCGTCCAGATGTCTCAACGTGAGGGCCTGAACGTCTCCGAGTGGCTCAGGAACCTCATAATCGGCGAGCTCAAGAGGAACGAGGCGCTGCCCAACGTCATCAGGGCCCCGAACTTGAAGCTGGAGTTTGAAGAAGAATGAGTGAGAGGCTATCCACGGGGAACAAGGAGCTGGACCAGCTTCTTGACGGCGGCTTCCTCAGGAACAGCATGGTCCTGATCGCCGGTAACCCCGGCGCTGGGAAGACCATACTGTCCTCCAACTTCATCTACGACGGGGCGCTGAACCACGACGAACCAGGGGTGTACGCGTGCTTCGCCGAGACGAGGAAGAGGCTCATCCAGGACATGAACAAGTTCAACATCGACTTAGAGCCCATGATCCGCAGGAGAAAAGTCGAGGTGCTCGACCTGTCCATCGGCAGCGAGACCGAGGTACAGTCGGCACTTAACCAGATCTTCGAGACGATCACGACCCTGAGGGCAAGGAGGCTCGTGGTGGACTCCATCGCGGCCATGGCCATGGGGCTGGAGACGGAGTTCGAGAAGCGTCACCTCATCAGGCTCCTGTACAGGCTCATACTGAAGACGGGGTGCACGACCATAGCCATCACAGATATTCCTTGGAACAGCAACAGGATCGGTGAGAGCATAGAGGAGTTCGTCGCCGACGGCATCATACTGATGGAGCACTACTACGATTCTATGGGTAACCTGGCCAGGCAGCTAAGGATCACCAAGATGAGGGGCACCAACCACTCCAGTAAGACCCACAACTACACCATAAACCAGAAGGGCCTGGACATCCAGATCTAGGGGAAGAGCTCCAGGTCCTGCTGCTCGCCTTCCTTCTTCTTCCTGTACTTCAGGTACACGTACCCGCCCACGGACGCCGCTATGATCGCCGCCACCAATATGAGGACGACGAATAGGCTCACCTCGTACCCGAGTACCTCGATCACGAGCTCAGGTTTGCTGGTCTGGGTGATCTTGATGCTCTTCTGGGCCGTCTCCTTCAGGTAGCCGGCCTTCGCTAACTCGGCCTTCAGGTTCAGCTGCTCGTACTTCTGGATGATCCGGGCCTCGGCGACGCCGCTGCCGTCGGTTGACTCGTCCTCCTGGATGAGGACCCCGCCCAGGGCGGTCCACTTCACCTCCGCGCCCGAGACGGGCTGCCCGAAGCTGGTCACGTTCACCTGGACCGTGAAGGTCTGGTTCAGGACTATGCTCTTGGGTGTGGTGAGCGTCACGTTCATTTTCAGCGCAACGGTCTCTATGGTCGCCTCTGAGGGCTCCAGCCCCTGGGTCGCGACTATTATGGACGCTGTCCCCGGCCTGCCCGTGGTCTTGAACGGCACCGTGATGTAGCTGCTTCCCCTACCTATTTTACCTGACACCGGCACGGTCCCCACCCTGGGGGATGAGCTGGATAGGTAGACTGTTATGTCGTGGTCGGCCAATATGGGGTTGCCCTCCTCGTCGAGAACCTGTACGGTGATGATGTCGTTGTCTTCGCCGTCGGCTATGATCGTGCTCGGCGCCATGTAGATCTCAAGTATCCTAGGCAGAGCCCCCTTCACGGCCAGGGTCCCGTCTACGGGGTTTAGGCTTGGGCTTGACGCGGCCACTATGGTGTCGCCTACCAGGTAGCGGGTGTTCACCGTGGTCGATGCGTGGTACTGGTCCTTGGGGATGGTCAGGGTATCGGTGACCGTCGCTATGTTTAGGTTCGACGATGTAAGGGTCACAACGGTGTTCTTCGTGGCCTTCACGGGGTGCCCGTCTACGTCCAATAGCTGGACCGTCACGGCCTCATGTGTGCCCTGATCCGGGAGCAGGACGCTTGGGGCGAAGTACATCGCCAGGCTGTAGGGCTTCCTGGTATCGTTGGTGATCGTGACCGTGGCGTGCCCTGGGTCAAAGTTCTGGGCGTGGGCGTAGATGATGGCTCCGCCCGGGAGCTCTCCCTGTATGGTGTAGGTGACCTCCACGTAGTTCGTCCCCTTCCCTATCACGGCCGTGGCTGGAAGGGTGAGTACGCTGTGGTTGGACGACGAGAGCGTCAGGTCCACGTCCCTCAGAGCGTTGTACGGGTTGCCGTCGTAATCCATTATCTGAATGATGGCTCTGCCTTCAACGTTTTTCACTGCGGGCATTATGGGTGGAGCCGCGGTCACTGTGAGTATGGCGTCGAAGTCGGATTTGATGACCTGGATGACCGCGTCGTCGGTCATGAACTCCTCGGCCGACGCCGTTATCAGGGAGACCCCGGCGTTGTACGACGCGTCGAAGACTCCCCTAGCGTATGATCTCCCCGCAGGTATGACCACGGACTCGGAGACCGAGCCCACGTCCAGGTTACTTGAGGTCAGGTAGACCGTGACGTTCTCGGGCGCTATGTAGGGTTGGCCGTTGCCGTGCCGAAGCTGGACTACGACGACCTCGTGGCTGCCGCCGTCAGCGTTTATGACTGGGGGGGCGAGGTTGAGGTCTATGAAAAGTTCGTTCGCCCACGCCATTTGAGAGTAGGCTATGGTAGTTAGAACCAGG
>DASWLJ010000302.1:0-10868 GCA_036396185.1 Bathyarchaeia archaeon
AACGTGATCGTGAAGGGAGTGGACTGATTGAGCCGAGCAGAGACGCTGAAGAGGAACCTTGACAACATCGTGAGAGTCGACGTGGACGAAGAGAGGGCAACCATCCTGGATGAACCGGGGGCCCTGGATGAACCCATAGCCATGAGGAAGGCGCGGGCCTTCGCTAAGCTGCTGAGGGACGCTCCCGTCCACATCTACCCGGGGGAGCTCATCGTGGGGATGCCTCTGAGGGAGAGACCCAGCCCGGACGACCCGTCGAAGAGGGTGATGCCCTCCGAGAAGGTCTCAGGCCAAGGCTACATCGACTACGGGCGCAGCCTGATAAACGGTGGGTACAGCGACGCCGCCTACTACCCTGTGCTGAGCTCTGTGAAAGGCAGCGCCGCATCCACCACGTACGCCCTGTTCCCCCACTACGCGACCAGTGAGGAGATCGATGAGGCCAGGGAGTTCGGCCTGGACGAGAACAGCAACCCGGGGCACCTCCAGGGCGGAAACGCCAGGGTGATAGCCCTCGGCTGGACGGGGCTCCGGGGCATGGCCCTGGCTCAGCTCGAGGCCGTGGACGCCTCCACGCCGCCGGGTAGAAGACAGGAGGCGTTCCTACGCTCAGTGGTGGTGTGCCTGGAGGCGGCCATGGAGTTCGCCCTCAGGTACTCGCGGCTCGCCTCAGCGATGGCCGAGGAAGAAGGGGACGAGGGGCGGAGGCGCGAGCTCCTGAGGGTGTCCGAGGTGTGCAGGCTTTGCTCCGAGAGGGCGCCGGGCTCATGGTGGGAGGCCCTCCAGCTCCACTGGTTCAACCACATGCTCGACCACGCCCAGGGCGCCCACCAGTCCGGGAGGTTCGACCAGTACATGTGGCCGCCCCTGGAGAGGGACCTGGTGAGCGGGGCCGTCACGGAGGCCGAGGCGCGGGAGCTCCTGGAGTGCCTGTGGGTGAAGTACAGCTCGTACACTGACTACACCAGCGACAACCTCCAGAATATAATACTGGGCGGCGTGACTCCGGACGGCCGGGACGCCACCAACCAGCTGAGCTACATGTGCATGGAGGCCACGGACAGGCTCGGCACCATTGACCCCAAGTGGTCCATGAGGGTGCACAGGGGGAGCCCCGAGGGGTTCCTGAGGGCGGCGGCGGAGGTCATCAAGAAGGGTAAGAGCCAGCCAGGCGTCTACAACGACGAGATCATCGTGGAGGCCCTCCTCAGGGCGGGTGTGCCCCTCGTGGACGCCAGGGACTACACGAACGACGGCTGCTCCGAGATTCTTGTGCAGGGCAGGTCCAACCCCTGGTGCTTCGAGGGCAAGGTGCTGCTCCTCAAGTGTCTGGAGAACGTGGTCTGGCGCCTGGAGGAGTACGGCTCCTATGAGGACCTGTGGGGGGCTCTGCTGAGGGAGATAAGCGTCGCCGTGTCCATGGCCGTCTCAGGCACAAACCTCACCCAGGACGCTGCCCCCAGGATATCGCCTAACCCGTGGCTCTCGGCCAACGTGGAGGGGTGCATCGAGAATAGGGTGGACCTCACAGAGGGGGGTGCCAAGTACAACTATTCCACGATCAACGCGACCGGCGTCGCCGACACCGCCGACTCGCTGGCCGCTATAAGGAAGCTGGTCTACGAGGAGGAGAAGGTCGGCAAGAGGGAGCTCGTAGACGCGTTGATCGCCAACTTCGTGGGCCACGAGAGGCTGAGGCAGATGCTCCTCAACAGGGCACCCAAGTTCGGCAACGACGACGACTACGTGGACGGCATCGCGGCCTCCCTCGTGGAGTACACGTCCCGTGAGGTGACCAGGTACAGGAACCCCAGGGGAGGCACGTACACGCTTGGGCTCTTCAGCTACGGCGAGTACATCGGGCACGGCCTGGTCACGGGGGCCACGCCGGACGGCAGGCGGGCAGGTGAGGGCATAAGCCCCAACTTCAGCCCAGCCCCCGGCCGGGACAGGAAGGGGCCCTTCGCGGCCATGAAGTCCACGTCCAAGGTGGACCAGACCCTCACCGCCAACGGCACAGCCCTGGACCTCACCATACACCCCTCAGCCCTCATGGGCGAGGAGGGCACGGAGAAGCTGGTCTCCCTCCTCAGGGCATTCAACAGGCTGGGCGGGATGCAGGTCCAGTTCAACGTGGTGGACGGGGCGACACTGAGGGCCGCCCAGAGGCAGCCCGAGAAGTACAGGGGCTTGACGGTGCGGCTGTGGGGGCTCCCGGCCTACTTCACGAAGCTGCCCAGGGAGTTCCAGGACCACCTCATCATGAGGACAGAGAACCAGCTGTAGGGTTGGCGTCGGGTGAGGGGGGATGAACTTGTTATTTTTTGTCTCTTTTAGTTTATGTGCCATTATTACCCAGGGAAGGTCGCCCTCTTTACTCTCTGGGTTTCTGCTTATCTTAGACGGGCCGATAACAAAGCTACCTGGTTAACGGGGTGCTAATGTAGCTTTCCGAGTTTCATAGCCGTCGCTAGAAGGATTATGGCTACACTGGCATAGGTTAAGGCAGCGTTACTTACAGGAAGCACAGGTTTGTCCTCTGGGAACTCGAACACTATCGGTGACCCCGTTTCGCACAATACGACACCGGCTTCCCTGGTTTCGTCTCCGTATGTGGCTTTCAGGTTCCATCTGTCCATGTAGTTGGTGACGTACTTGTATGGCTCGTGCAGGCAGTAGTAGGAGCAGAAGGTGAGGTTGAAGGACGCCTCGCCGTTCTCGTCGCTGACGCCCTCCCAAACAGTGTTTCCCTCCTTGTCTGTGAGAACCAGGTTGACTCTTGGAAGCACCCTTTCAGGGCCATGAGTTCTGACCATAAAGACCTGAGTGAACGCGAACCTATTGTAGGGAATGAAATAGGGTTGGTCGCTGATGTCCGGGCCCCAGGTAACGCTGCCAGTCAGGGTGGCTTCGAAGCCGCATAGCGAGGCTTCCCCCACGTATACGTCTGTGAAGTTTAATTTACAGTTCGAGTTTAGCCACAGGCGCTCTATGCGCGTCCTCATGATCGTCGCGTTCTGGCGGAAGCGGCTCTCATTCACTCTTATGAGTGATGTGTCGAAGCTCGGAGTCTTGCCCGTGCCGAAATAATAAATATTAGAGTCTTTGACGACCAGGCTGGAGTTGCTGTAAAGGTAAAGAAAGGCGACATTGGAGTCATCCACAGATACCCTCGACATGCTGGCTGCAACGACACTGGCCTCCGTGCTGCTGATACTGACCTCACTGTTAACGGCGTAGACCCTAAATGACTCTGTTATGGTGCTGCGCTTCAGGGTGACGTTCATGGTGGCGCCTTCCACCTTGAAGGCGTCGTATATGTTCCAGTAGTCTTGGTACCCAGCTACATTGGAGATGTGGCAGCTTGAACTGTTCACTACTCTGACCACTATACGCCTCACCGTAGAATCCTCTAGGTATACAGACGCGCCGATCTCATTTACATGCCAGTCCCCCATCAGCCGCCACAAGTTAGAGTGTCTTAGAGTGTCCACGTGTGAGTCTATGATGTTCAGGGAGCTGAAGCTATCAGCTTGTACAGTGTAAATTGTTGACCTCATGGCTTCAAGGGTCGCCGACTCGTCGAAGCCGAGGCTGCAGTTGGCGACCACCGTGTTCTCCAAGAGGCAGCTGCTTGACCCGATGAAGCCTATGATCGGGAATTCGCCCGGGCGAACGATGATCGAATCATAAGCCTCAAGCCTGGCTGTGCCGTTGAAAAGCATACCCACGGGCTCGCTGAATATGTCTGAGGCACGGTATCCCGAGTAGTTAGGGGTAATCAGTGTGGAGTTGCGTAGTATGATCCGTGCGCTGTCCTTCACGAGGACTAGGCCCCTAAACTCGATTGTTTGGTTAACGAACTCGAGAACCTCGTCGCCTTGCACCACCATCTGCTTCTGGATGCATTGGTCCGGCTCTCCCACATCCATCAACTTGAGGTAGCTGGTTGGTATGTTGCTGGGCTCAAGCTGCGTGTTCCACGTGTCGGGCGTGATTGCCCTGGTGATCAGTGGCGGAGGAACCACCAGCAGGCTGTACGCTAATAGTAGACCCATGACGGTTACTAGCCCAAGGTAGTTCCTCCAGCCCTCGAAGAACCAATCCACCTGCTCTAAGAGGTTCGTTGGCAAGGTTTTAGGCGGGGGAGGCATATCCGGTGGGAACGGACACGCGTCTGAGGGCTCGCCGATTTTCCTAGTCAACTTGCACACCCTCAACCTCCGTTTATCATCGACATTCCTATCCACCGTGCCACAATTTCCCAACTAGCATAACAAGAACTTTAGGTAGTGATTTCCAGAGCTTGAGAGCCGTCGCTAGAAGGAGTGTGGCTACACTGGCATAGGTTAAGGCAGCGTTACTTACTGGAAGCACAGGTTTGTCCTCGGTGAACTCGAACACTATTGGTGAACCCGTCTTGAATAGCGCGGCGCTGGTCTCCCTCGACTCGTCTCCGTAGACGGCCTTCAGCGTCCACTCGTCCATGTAGTTGGTGACGTACTTGTAGGGCTCATACAGGGGATAGTACTGGCAGAAGGTGAGGTTGAAGGACGCCTCGCCGCTCTCGTCGCTGGCGCCCTCCCAGACGACGTTGCCGTCCTTGTCGGTGAGCGACAGGCTGACCCCGGGGAGCACCCGTTCCTGGCCCTGCGTGTTGACCTCGAAGACCTGGGTGAACGCGAACCTTTCGTAGGGACTAAGATAGTACTCATAGCCGTCATCCTGCCCCCATGTGACACTACCCGAAAGAACACTCTCGAAGCCTCGGATCGAAGCGTCACCCACGTAGACATCAGAGAAGTTGTACCTACAGATAGCGCCCAGCCTCATGCGCTCGATCCGCGTCTTCGTGATTGAAGCGTTCTGGTGAAACCTCGCCCTGGGCGCGTCCCAGAGATATTCTATATAGGGTGAATGGGATTCTGTGACGAATGAATAGATGTTCGAGTCCTTGGCCGTGAGGCTGGAGTCGCCGTACAGTAATACAGAGGTGGCCTGGGAGTCCTCCATCGACACCTTTGACCTACGCGCCTGCACGAAGTAGACCTCCGCGCCCGTGATGTTGAGTCTGCTGTTTATCGCGTAGACCCAGACCAACTCAACAATCGAGTCCCCACGCAGGGTGACGTTCATTGTGTCGCCGTCTATCTTGAAGGCGTCAAAGATATTCCAGAAGCTTTGCTCCCCCACATTACCGGTTATTTGGCAGCTTGAGCTGTTCACGACTCTAACCATGAGGAAATCGACCCTTGAACCTTCAAGGTAGGCGGACGCGTTGACCTCCTTCACCGGGCTCGCCCACCTACTCCTCCAATAATTATCTTGTTTTAGCACGCTTACGTAGGAGTCTACAATCTTGAGGGAGCTTGAACGGTCTGCGTTCACTCCATAGATGTACGACTCTATGGCTTCTAGCGTCGCTGAATCGTCGAAATTTAGAGTGCAGTTGACGATCAACGTGTTTTCAAGGTAGCAGCTGCTTTGCCCCATGAAACCCATGTTAAAGGTTAACTGTAAAGATGGATTCGGAATAAAACGTCTAGAGGGCGTGATGACCGAGTCGTAGGCCTCGAGCCTTGCACTGCCGTTGAATAATATTCCAGCTAAATCGTTGAATATGTTTCTCGAACTTGTTTCCCAGAACGCCGGGGAGATGAGCGTCGAGTTCCGTAAAATGATCTTGGCGTTGTCCTTTACTAGTACAAGGTCAGTGAAGTTTACAACTTGGTTCCTGAACTCTAGCACCTGGTCGCCTTCAAGAACCATTTGATTCGAGGTGTCGTAGTCGGGTTCGCCTACCTTCACCCATTTAAAATGGTCTATTGGTTCTTGTCTCCAGTCCATCTGCGTGCTCCACGTCTCCGGTGTGGTTGCCCTGGTGATCAGTGGTGGAGGTATCACCAGCAGGCTGTAGGCTAATATGAGGCCCATCATCGTCACTATCCCCAGGTAGTTCCGCCACCCTCGAAGAGCCTGTCCACCTGCTCCAGGAGGTTCGTGGGCAAGGTTTTAGGCGGAGGAGGCGTATCCGGCGGGAACGGGCACGCGTCTGAGGCCTCGCCGATTCTCCTAGTCAAGTGACATCCCTACATTCACCTTTTTCATCGGTCTCCCCATCCCAAGCCACGTCGCCCTCCTCGTTGCTGAGGAGACAGCTTGATTGTTTCTATTAACTGCATTGAGCTAGTGCCTCCAAAGCTTCAAAGCAGTAGCAAAGGCTATTACAGCTAAGCTAACGTACATCAAGACCGTGTTACTAACAGGAAGCACAGGCTTGTCTTTATCGAACTCGAACACTATAGGCGACCCAGTCTTAAACAGCGCGACGTTGACCTCCTTCGACTCGTCTCCGTAGGTGGCTTTCAGCTTCCACTCGTCCATGTAGTTGGTGACGTACTTGTAAGGCTCGTACAGGGGGTAGTACTGGCAGAAGGTGAGGTTGAAGGACGCCTCCCCGTTCTCGTCGCTGGCGCCCTCCCAGACAACTTTGCCGTCCTTGTCGGTTAGGGCCAGGCTGACCCCGGGCAGCACCCGTTCCTGTCCCTGCGTGTTGACCACGAAGACCTGGGTGAACGCAAATCTATCATGGGGATTGAGGTAGAACTCGTAACTAATATCCTGACCCCATGTGACACTACCCGAAAGAACACTCCTAAAGCTAGCCATGAAGCTGCCTAGCGAAGCATCTCCAATGTAGACGCCCGAGAGGTTATACTTACAATCAGTGCCTAGATTCACGTGTTCGATCCGCGTCTTCGCAATTGAAGCATTCTGGTTAAACCTTCTCAATGGTGTGTCCCAGAAATAATCAACATATGGTGAAAGGGAGCCCGTAGCCAAGGAATAGATGTTCGAGTCCTTGACTGTGAGGCTTGAGTCGCCGTAGAGGTAGATATAGGTGGCCTTGGAGCCCTCCATTGACACCTTTGACATACTCGCCTGCAAGAAATAGATCTCCGTGTCAGTGATGTCTACTACGCTGTTTATCGCATATACCCAGACCAGCGTAGCAGTCGAGTCCCCACGCAGGGTGACGTTCATGGTGGCGCCGTCTATCTTGAAGGCATCGTAGATGTTCCATAAGGTTTGTTCACCTACGTTTCCGGCCATCAGGCAGCTTGAGCTGTTAACTACTCTAACCATGAGGATATCTACTCGTGAACCTTCCAGGGAGGCGGAAGCGTTGACCTCCTTCACAGGGTCCGCCCACCTGCTCCTCCAGTAATTATCATGTTTTAACAGGCTCACATAGGAGTTCACGAGCTTGATGGAGCTTGAGCGGTCAGCGTTTACCCCGTAGATGGACGATTCCTTGGCTTCTAGAGTCGCTGAATCGTCGAAGCACAAAGTACAGTTGGCGACCAGGGTGTTCTCAAGGTAGCAACTGCTTAACCCTACGAAACCAATATTAATTGAACGCTCAGGGGGAACGATCACCGAGTCATAAGCTTCAAGCCTTGCGCTGCCGTTGAAAATCATTCCAGCATACTCGTGGAAGATATCTTCGTACTTGTACCCTGAATAGTCCGGCGTTATGAGCGTTGAGTTCCATAGAATGATCTTGGCGTTGTCCTTCAATAGGACGAGGTCAGTGAAGTTTACTACTTGGTTTCTGAACTCGAGCACCTGGTCGCCTTCTAGAACCATTTGATTCGATGTGTTGTAGCTGGGCTCCCTCACCTCTATCCACTTGAAGCGATCGGTTGGTCTGCTCTTGGGCTCAAGCTGCGTGTTCCACGTCTCCGGCGTGGTTACCCTGGTGATCAGTGGTGGAGGAATCACTAGCAGACTGTAAGCTAGTACGAGGCTCATTATCGTCACTATCCCCAGGTAGTTCCTCCAGCCCTCGAAGAATCTGTCCGTGTACTCCAGTAGGTTGGTTGATGTTGTTTTAGGTGGAGGTGACTTGTCAGGCGGGAACGGGCACGCGTCCAGCGTGTCTCTCTTATCAGTCAACGTTGTGCTCCTCCGTCAGGTACCTTGAGAATATCCTGTGGGCGAGCCTCGTCGGCTCAAGCCCCCGCTCCTCTGGGCCCAGCTCCACGCCCCTCTCCTGGGCCTCCTCTAACAGTGCCCTCCGGCACCCCCGCTCCAGGTCGCAGCGGCCACACCTGCCCTCGTAAAGGTACCACACCCTCAGGCCGTTGGCGACGCTGAGGCTCACGACGACCGGCAGCCTGTAGGCGGGGCTGAACGCCTCCATGACGCCCTCCACCAGATTGATCCTCCTGGGCTGGAGGTTGTTGGCGTCCAGGCACTCCTGGAAGGTGCGCTCCACCTTGCCCTCTATTATGCCCAGGGATATGTTGACAGCCTGCCTCGTGACGCCGAGGGCTCTGGCGATCTCGGACTGGTTTGGTGTATGCCTCCTGAGGCTCCATATCTCCGTCTCCCGGGGGGTCAGGTAGCCGGCTCTGAACGACATCCTTATGTCAAGTGTAACCATTTAACATAATAAACGTTTTCCTTCAACAGAAGCCCCAACTATGCATATACCCTGTCTTTAATCAGTAATCACCAGGTCGAAGTTCACGCCTGTCCCTCTCCCGGGGAGCCTTAAATCAAAGATCACCATGTAGGTTCCAATTGCAGCTTCATCAGCCGCCATCAGGGTCACCATGAAGGTAGCAGTTTTCTGGTTGGAGAGCTGCTTGGTTTCCCCGTGTATGAGCGCGGTGACTCCCTCCGGTATCCGTTCCGGCGTCAGGGTGACGGGCAGCTGGGCCTCAAGGGTTGCCGCGGCTTTCACGGTGATGTTGAAGGAGACGGTTTCGCCTCTCTTGATGGATATGGTTTCAGGCGCGTATCCCCTAAAAATTAGGTTCGGGAGCGGGTAGTCCTCACAGGCGAAGGCTATCTGCCCCGTCTCAGCGTCCACGAGGTAGGTTCCCGTGTAGCCTCCGTGCACCTCAGGGTAAAGGGCGTGCTCTACGAGCCAGTATAGCCTCGGCTCCGTCTGGTTCACATCCGCGATGTATAGTCGCCTAAAGTCCCCCGTGTAGATTAGCTGGCTCACCCAGTCTGGTTTAATTACCCGTGGCTCAGCCAGCACGAGGCTCCCTGGCGCGATTATCTTGTTATCCGGGTCTGCGAGTTGGCTGGTGGAGGTTATGTTGATTGCCTGCTCCCTTGTTATGTTGAGGCCGTTGACTGGCTCCCCTACGTTCTGGTATTCTACTTCTTGTATGATCTCGCCAGTCTCCGCGTCTATTATCATCAGGTAGCCGTCGAGGACCTGGCTGTGTCTCTGGATGTCTTTTATGCTGTTTATGGGTGCTAGGGTGCCTGTCTTGTAGTCTCCACTGGTTCGCGCCCAGTATGAAACAACGATTGGTCGGTTCTCCTCGTCGAGTTGAAGTGTGATACGCTCCCAAGCTAATCCTTCTGGGATTCCCTCCAGGGCATGGTCGAGGATAAAGTCCTTTACCTCCTTTATCGTTACCGGGAACTGGTAGTCTTGGGGATACCAGATCAGCGTGATGGGGTACGCCGAGCCATAGTAGGGGTAGATGCCCATGTTCCAATCTATCCCTGATCCCACGGATGTGCCAAAGTAATTTTCTCCTGTGTGCGCGTCGATTGAGTACACTGTTGAGGTGTGGACCATGCCTCCTTTATCATATCCCATTCCACTGACTACTATGTTCCAGACTAGTGCGTTGGGTGGAACACCGATGAATCCCGGCATCGTAATTCCCAAACCCCAGGATGCCCTTGATTGGATGATCGGGTACTTCAGCTGTTTGAGGTACGACTCAGCGGCTATGGCGATGGCCTGCTCCTCCGTGATGGTCGGCGGTTCAGGAACGGTTAATTCGAGGGTTCCGTTGAACGAGTTATGATATAATTCAGCTTTCCCTGTCTGGGTGAACACTCGTACGATGAAGTCCGCGCCTAACACGGTGTAATTAGCATATTTAAGCCCCCAGTCGAGCCGCCACCATCCCTCTAGGTTGTAGAACTGAGTATAGCTGTATGTTGGCCCCGTCACCTCGAAGTAGTCTGGAAGGGCCTGCGTTGCCTCCGTGAAGAGCTTCTCGGAGAGGGCTTGTGCGAGGAGCGGGCTCATGGTTGCATTCAGTTCGCCTTGCTGAAGCGTGTAGGTGTAGTTTTTAATGGTTCCATCCGGTGTGATCTGTGCCTCATATAATGTGGTTTGGTCTCTCCATGTATATACTATGTTCACATCGTTTGAGATGTTGTATGTGTTCTTTCCTAGGTACTCTGCTGATGACGGTGTGTTAAGCATTTGTCTGACTTGTTGGATTTGTTTTCTTTCTATTGTTTGGGGGTCTGTCTGGTTTACGTATAACGCTGATGCAGTTACAATGATTAGAACTAGTGCTGTTAAGCCTAGTACTTGCCACTCACTCTTATTCAAACACCCTCGATCCTATATGTCAGATTCCTGTAAATATAATACTAGGTTTTAGAACACTTTTTCATGATTCTAAAACAGGTTTCTAGTTAAGCCCGAGATTGAAAACCATTTTAGGGACAAGCTGGCGCGCCACATGTTACCTCCAGATCTTTAAGCCTTTTTCATGGAGGTACTGAGCCGCCAGATCGGCTATGTCCGGGGTCTTGAAGGGTATCCTCATCTCCTTAACCCTGAGCACGATGTCCCTGTAGTTGACCTCCGTTGCCCTGCCCCTGTACTCGTCCAGGATGGTCTGGGCCACCTTCTCCGCGGCCCTGTACTTGGGGCTCAGCGATCGGTAGTGGAGCGTCAAAGCCCTAGCCACCTCCTCGTCGCTGCAGTGGCCCACCAGGCCCCACACAGTGGGCATGGGGCCGCTGCGCTTCATCTTTCGCTGTGGCACCTTTAGGATGGGCTCCACGACGCCCAGGGCTCTTAAATCTCT
>DASWLJ010000303.1:0-6449 GCA_036396185.1 Bathyarchaeia archaeon
AGGAGGCTCCGACGAGGCCGCGGATAGACTCATGGGGCTCATACTGGGCCTCAGGGAGGACCAGAGAAAGGCTAAGAACTACGCCTTCGCGGACATGATCAGGGACAGGCTCCAAGAGGCCGGCGTAACCATCCAGGACACCGCCGGCGGAGCCACCTGGAGGATTGCCAAGAGGTAGCATGTTCGCCAGTGGACGCCCATCCGGGGATGAGCTCCTCCAGCTCGAGGAGGAGCAGCTAGCCCGCGCCCTGGAGGTGTCATACGATGACCCTGAGGCCGGACTGGAGCTCGTCGCCGGGGTGGACGTGGCCTACCGGAACAACATAGCCTACTCGGCCGCAGTCGTCCTCGACGAGGAGCTGGAGCTTGTGGAGACGGCGGGCGCCCAGTGCGTCGTGGACTTCCCCTACGTCTCCGGGTTCCTCAGCTACAGGGAGCTAAAGCCCGCCAGGCTTGCCGTGGACAAGCTCACAGGCTACGACGTGCTGATGGTGAACGGCCACGGCCTGGCTCACCCGAGGGGCTTCGGCCTGGCCAGCCACCTGGGCCTGGCCCTGGGTAAGCCCACCATAGGGGTTGCGCGTAGGCTGCTGGTCGGGTCCCTGGTGGACCCCGGCGCAGACGAGACCAAGGTCCTGTACAACGGCAGGGTCATAGGGGCCAGGCTCAGGTCTCCGTCGGGCGGCCCAGTCTACGTCTCTGTGGGCCACATGATCTCCCTGGACACCGCGGTGGGGCTCGTATCCGAGTACACCCTGGAGGGGAGGCTCCCGGAGCCCCTGAGGGTGGCCCACGAGGCCGCCCGCCTCCTCATGGAGGAGAGCTGAGCGCGGCCCGGGCAACAGATTATAACCCCACCGGCGGCATTACAGCCCGATGAACCAAGCTAAGAGGAGCGCCCTGGGCTGGCTCGAAGCCCACGCCGGGGACATGAACAGGATGAGCGACCAGCTCTTCAGGTGGGCCGAGCCCGGGCTCAGGGAGTACAGGAGCAGCGGGCTCCTGGCGGACTACCTGGAGCGAAACGGCTTCGCGGTGGAGAGGGGTGTCAGCGGCATGCCCACCGCGTTCACCTCGGAGTGGGGCGATGGGGGCCCCGTGATCGGGTTCTTCGCCGAGTACGACGCCACGCCGGGCCACAGCCAGCGGCCCGTGCCCTACGAGGAGCCTGATGTGCCCTACGGGCCAGGGTTCACGGACGCCCACAACATGCTGGGTGTGGCCAGCGTCATGGCGGCGCTGGCAGTGAAGCACGCCTCCGAGGAGCACGGCATACCGGTGAAGATCAGGCTCCTGGGGACGCCCGCGGAGAAGCTGTGCGTGGGCAAGCCCTATATGGCGAGGGACGGCCTCTTCGACGGCATGGACTGCCTCCTGGCCTGGCACCCCGGCGGCCCCACCACGGTCCTGGGGGAGGACTGGCCACGCACATACAAGAGCGTGCTCTACAGCTTCAAGGTGAGGGCCGCCTCTGAGGGCCAGAGCGGCGCCGTCTCGTACCCGGGGGCCCTGGACGCGGCCGTCCTCATGTACAACAACGTGAACACCATGAAGGAGCACATCCCGGCCCTAATGCGCCGCGGCGGCAGCGTCAACGAGTTCATGATGACCGGCGGCCAGTGCACGGTGGCCAACCCGGAGTTCAGCCAGCTTGTCTACGCTTGGAGGAACAGCAGTCTCTCCGACCAGGATGAGGTGGGCGCCGTCGTCGACCGCTGCGGCAGGGGCGCCGCCCTCGTAGCCGACTGCGATGTCGAGCCGAGGGTTCTGACGGCTGTCCGCACGGGTCTCCCCAACAGGGCGATGATGGAGCTGGTCTGGAAGAACCTGCTGGAGGTGGGTCCACCCGCCTACACGGAGGAGGACAGGGAGTTCGCCAGGGCCATCCAGCGCACCCTGGGCGTGAAGCCCATGGATGAGCCCCTGTACACCGAGATCGTGGCCCCGGAGAAGGCGTACGGCGAGTTCCACCCCGCCGACGACGTCAACGAGTTCACGTGGCACTGCCCCACGGCGCGCCTCTACGTGAGCAAGGCCCTGGCGCCTGCCCCCGGCGTGTTCTACCCCAGGTGGGCCAGCAGCGCCCTCTGTGGCGTGGGCGTCACCCACAGGATGGGCATGTGCGCCGCCAAGGTGCTGAGCTCCAGCGCCGTGGAGCTCCTCATGGACCCCGCGATACTGGGCGAGGCCAGGGCCGAGTTCCTGAAGCGGAAGGAGCGCCGCGACGAGCCGCCTCTGCTGCCCAAGGACCTCAAACCGCCTGTCGAGCTCAGGTGGCCCGAGTGGGTGGGGAGGCCCGGGGACCAGTGGTGGATTCCTCCGCCCTAACACTTTAGCCGTTAAACGGGGCCGGGCTCATGGTGCCCTTTATATTAAATGAGGAATTTCGTAGCAAGTACTTTATAGAAAAAAGAGAAACTTGTAACCGCTTAAGGTGTGATGAATGTCAAGCGATAACACTAAGCTGTACGCCGGAGTAGTCATCGCCCTCATACTGGGGGCGGCGGTGGGCTGGTTCGCCAAGCCCGCACCAGCAGACATGGTGCCTAAGGCAACCCTCGATGCGCTTCAGTCGCAGTACAACCAGGTGCAGAGCCAACTGACTCAGGCTCAGGCCCAGATAGCTGAGCTGAGCAAGCCGCCGAAGGTTGGCATCGTGTTCGCCACGGGCGGCCTCGGGGACAAGTCATTCAACGACATCAGCATGGCGGGTGCCCAGAGGGCCTACGACGAGCTGGGAGTAGAGTTCGACTACGTGGAGCCCACGGCCATCGCCGAGTACGAGGGCTTCCAGAGGGACTTCGCCATGTCTGGCGACTACATCCTCATAGTCTGCATAGGCTTCGACCAGGCAGACGCGCTGACCTTGGTCGCCTCAGAGTACCCTGACCAGAACTTCGCCCTAGTGGACATGGTGGTGGACAACGCCAACGTGGCCAGCCTCACCTTCAGGGCCAACGAGGGCAGCTTCCTCACGGGAGTCGTCGCCGGCCTAACCACGACCACCGGTAAGGTGGGCTTCGTGGGCGGCATGGACATCCCCCTTATCAGGGACTTCTTCGTCGGCTACAAGGCTGGCGCCGAGTGGGCCAGCCCCAACGTCCAGGTCCTGGAGCCCGTCTTCGTCGGTGACTGGGCTGACCCCACCAGCGGGAAGGAGCTGGCAGTGGGCCTCTGGGAGCTGGGCGCGGACTGCATCTTCGCCGCAGGCGGCAAGAGCGGCCTAGGCGCGCTCGAAGCGTGTGACGAGAAGAACATAAACGGGTTCGGCGTCGACGCCTGCCAGTGCTACCTCAACGACAACATGGTGGCCTCCATGACCAAGCGTGTAGACGTGGCCGTCTACGAGATGATCCTGGACGCCCTCGTGGACAAGTTCCAGGGAGGCTTCTACAGCGGCGGCCTGTCCGATGGATGGGTGGGCATGTGCCAACTGCCAGACGAGAAGGCCCTCTGGGAGGAGACCTTCGACTTCACCCACGAGGCTCTACCAGACACAGTCATAGACAAGGTCCTGGAAGCAAAGAACAAGATCATCTCAGGCGAGATCACGGTCCCCAGCGGGTACGGCTAAGGAAAACCCTAAATCCCCTCCTCTTACCTTTTTTCCATCGCCCATGACCCTAGCAGTCCAGATGCAGGGCATCACCAAGGTCTTCCCCGGGGTGGTGGCCAACGACCACATAGACTTCTCCGTGGAGAAGGGGGAGATACATGGACTGCTTGGGGAGAACGGCGCGGGCAAGACCGTCCTCATGAGCATCCTGTACGGCATGTACCACCCGGACGAGGGAAGAATACTTGTGGACGAAAAAGAGGTGCGGGTGGATAACCCGGCCCACGCCCTGAGGCTCGGCATAGGGATGGTTCACCAGCACTTCATGTTGGTGCCCAGCCTCACGGTCCTGGAGAACATAACCCTGGGCAGGGAGCCTGTGAGTAACGGCTTCCTGCTGGACAGGGAGCGCATGCACCGGGATGTCAAGGAGTTCTGTGACAGGTACAGGCTCAACGTGGACCTTTCAGCCCCGGTGTACACCCTGCCCGTGGGGGTGCAGCAGAGGGTGGAGATACTGAAGGCCCTCTACAGGGGCGCCGCGATCCTCATCCTGGACGAGCCCACGGCTGTGCTGACCCCGCTGGAGGCCGAGGAGCTGTTCACCGCCGTGAGGGCTCTGAGAGCCGAGGGAAAGACCGTGATCTTCATCAGCCACAAACTCCGGGAGGTTCTGGCCATCTGCGACAGGATCACTGTGCTGAAGCATGGCAGGGTCGTGGACACCGTTGCCGCCGGGGACGCCTCCGAGGACCGCCTCGCGCAGATGATGGTGGGCAGGAAGATCATCTACGAGTTCCAGAAAAGAGCTGCCGAAGATCAGAGGCCTCTGCTCACAGTGAAGGGCCTGAAGGCCCTCAGCGACAGGGGGCTCCCCGCCCTCAGAGGCATCGACTTGGAGGTTCGCAGCCAGGAGATCATGGGCCTCGCCGGCGTGGAGGGGAACGGACAGACTGAACTGGTGGAGGTCCTGACAGGCCTAAGGGAGGCCACCGAAGGCACCGTGACCCTGGACGGCGTGGACATCACTAGGGCGACGCCCCTCGAGAGGATTCGGATGGGGGTCGCCCACATCCCCGAGGACAGGTACAAGCGGGGCGTGGTCCTGGACTTCTCATTGATGGAGAACCTCATCATGTGTGGCCAGAGGGACAGGTTCGCCAGGAACAGCGTAGCCCTCGACTTCACTGAGGCTTCAACCTGCTCCGATGAGATGATGAGGGACTACCAGATACAGGCGCCGGACAAAGACACTCCCTTGAGGAACCTGTCGGGCGGTAACCAGCAGAGGGTGGTGGTGGCCAGGGAGTTCAGCAGAAGCCCGAGGCTGGTGTTGGCGGCCCAGCCCACTAGAGGCTTGGACGTGGGGGCCACCGAGTACGTCCGCGGCAAGCTTGTGGAGATGAGGGACAGCGGGGCCGCCGTGCTGCTCATCTCCGCGGACCTGGACGAGGTCTGGGCCCTCAGCGACAGGATCGCGGTCATCTACGAGGGCAGGATCGTGGCGGTGAAGCCCGTGGGCGAGACCACGGAGCAGGAGATCGGGCTGCTGATGGCGGGGGGTAGGAATGACTGAGAGGCTGACGGGGGCCGCCAAGAGGACGCTGGCGGATCTGAGGTGGAACTCAGAGGGCGCGTTGTTCCAGGTGGCGGCGATCCTTCTGGCGTTCATCGTGGGCGCCCTTGTGCTCTACGTGTCCGGCTACGACCCGGCCTCAGCCTACGCCGCCATGCTCAGGGGGGCCTTCGGCGACATGTACGGGGTGGGCCAGACCCTGACCCAGGCGACGCCCATCGTCTTCACGTCCCTCGCCTTCCTGATCTCCAGCAAGGCCGGCTTGTTTAACATCGGGGCCGAGGGCCAGTTCCTGGTGGGCGCCTTCACATCCTCCCTCGTCGGGATATACCTGGCGGAGCTGCCCTGGGTGCTGCACATCCCCCTGGCGCTGCTGGCGGGGGCCGCGGCCGGGGGCGCGTGGGGCCTCATAGCCGCGGTGCTCAAGACCCGCTTCAACGCCCACGAGGTCATAACCACGATGATGCTGACGTACGTAGCGACGTACCTCACGGGGTACATGGTGAACTACCCTTTCAAGGCGCCCGGCTGGGTCAGCCAGACCGTCAAGATCGCCCCGTCGGCCGAGCTACCCCGTATACTGCCTCCGACCCAGCTGTCGGCCGGCATCCTGGTCGCCGTGGCCCTGGTGGCCTTCACGGCGTACCTGCTCCGGAAGACCATCCTGGGCTTCGAGCTGCGCGCCATAGGGCTGAACCCTTCGGCGGCTGAGAGCGCTGGGATAAGCATCAACCGTGGCATTATGGCGGCGATGTTCCTCAGCGGCGCCATGGCTGGTCTGGGAGGGGCCTGTGAGATACTTGGGGTCCACAGGAGGTTCATCGAGGGCTTCTCCCCTGGCTACGGGTGGGACGGCCTGGCCGTGGCCCTGGTGGGCGGCCTGGACCCTGTGGGCTCGTTGCTCGCCGCGATCCTGTTTGGGGCACTGAGGAGCGGCGGAATGATAATGACCAGGTCCACCAAGGTGCCGTTGGACATAGTGATCATTCTGCAGGGCCTAGTCATCGTCTTCGTGGCCGCCCCCGCGTTCATCAGGTCCCTGCTGAAGAGGAGGAGAAAGTGATGGTGGACCTGCTTGACGTGATCAACGTGGGCCTCTTCGCGGCTGCCATCCGCATGGCCACCCCCATCGTATACGCGGCCCTCGGAGGCATGTTCAGCGAGAGGGTGGGCGTAGTCAACATAGGGATGGAGGGCATCATGCTCACGAGTGCCCTGGGCGGCGTCACCGTCAGCTACTACACGGGTAACCCGTGGCTGGGCGTAGCGGCCGCCGTGGCCATCGGGGGGCTCATGGGCCTGGTGCACGCCGTGGTG
>DASWLJ010000304.1:0-2290 GCA_036396185.1 Bathyarchaeia archaeon
TCCGGGGCCACTGTGAGGAAGTTGGCTGCCATGTCCATGCACTCCTGGTAGGTTATCTCTAGGACATCCCAGCCCTCCTCCCTGAGCCACTCCATGAAGCTGCCGTCCCACCTCTCCTTTCTGGTCCTGAAGTGGGTGGGCACAGCCTCCATGACCCCGGGGTAGCTGAGTGCCACCTTGCCGGGCAGCTCCGCGAACTCGCCGTCTATGTGCACTATGCCCTTGGGCATGTCCAGGGTGATCCAGAGGTCCACCAGTTTGTGGTCTAGGAGGTAGTCGCCCATCTGGTCTAGGGCTCCCTGGGTGGACCTGTCGCAGAGGCCCGCTACGGCTGCACCGCCGTCCAGCATGGCGAAGCCTCCGCCCTCGAAGCTCTCATGCTCGTGCATCTCCAGGGCGAGGGGGACCCCCAGGGCCCTGTGGGTGGCCTTGATGACCGGGGTCTCCAGGCGCCTCGTGGGTAAGCCCATCCTGAACAGGAATGCTCCGCCGTTGGTCACGGTGCTGCTGTCCCTGACGAAGACCAGGTTGGGGCACCTGAAGCTCTGGTCGTAGGCCGCCTTGTCGTCCCTGACCAAGTCCCTGACCTGGAGGACCTCCACCCCGGCCTCCTCCAGGGTGTCCATCAGCTGCTGGTGGTCGCCGATGAACCGTTTGGTGTCAACGGGCATCTCGAAGTGGTGGGGCTCGGGGTCCCTGTTGGCTATCTCCAGCTCCCTGCCGGGGTGGTGGACCATCACCCGTTTGAGTGTGCCCGACTCGTGGTTGATCCCGTAACTAGGCATGGTATGGTCTCGCACGTGGAGCTTAAAACAGTAATCCGCTATAGGCTCCTAAGACTCTATTTGTCCGCCTTCTTGTCAGCCCTGGTCTTCCGTTTGGCCGCGGCCTCGGCCTCCTCCTCGTTGCACCTGTATCTGCGTACGCCGTCCTCGTCCTTGAAGCCGTTGACTCGTTCCTCGGTGAACATGCCTTTGAGGAGGTTGTACGCCTTCTTCTCCTTGATCCCCATGGCTTCGGCGAGCTCGCCTAGGCTCATGGGCTTGTCTAGTAGCAGGACGCCTATCTCGTTCTTGAGCTTGGTGGCCGACATGTTCTCACCCTGATAATCGTCGTTTTTTTAGATAAAGTTTGGTGCTCCGGGGCACGCTTTCAGTATATAAAAGTAACTTGGCGGCCGCATCCGGGGCCCGCTGAACCATTCACAGCCGTTGAACAAAGCGTCACTGGCACCCTCGCAACTTAACCGGATCGCATTAAGGATCATAGATAAGGAGAGCCGCTGTTTGCTTGCGTGGACCTGGGCCTTTGGCCCAGTAGGATCAGCGTCGCCGCTAAGGCTCCGAGCGCCACGGCTCCACCCGTGAACCCGGGTACCCCGTCTCCGCTCGTGTCCTGCTCGGTTTCTGAGTGCTCCTGGGCGGGGGTCAGGGCTGGGGCCTTCGCCGGGTGCCTGTCCACGGCGTGGGCTGATCCATCTATCGCGTACTCCCCCTCGCCGCCGTAATCCGACCAGCTATTGCCCCGGAGGGTTTCCTCGTCGCTCCAGTGGTTGCCGCGTCCCTCGTCGAGGCCCTGGCTTCCCACAGTGAAGTGGTATATGTCGTCCCAGTCGTAGGTCTCCATCTGGGAGTTGCCGCTGAACGTGTTGTTGATGACCCTGTTGCCTGTGGAGTCCCTGATGATGAAGACTCCGTGGGCGCCGTTGCCCAGTATGGTGTTGTGGGCCACCAGGTTGTCGTGTGAGTAGCGTAGGCTGACGCCGTGGTAGCTGTTGTAGCTGAAGTTGTTGAGGGTGATGGCGCAGTCGTCCGCGTAGTTAGTGTGGATGCCCTCCACGAAGCCGGTACACGTGTTGTTGGTGACGGTGACTCCGTCGGAGCCCAGCACGATGCCGCCGCCCTCGTGGGAGACCGCCTTGATCACGTTGCCCGTGATGGACGCGGTTCCCGGTGCGGTGTCCTCTACGAGTATACCTATGTAGGCGGCAGTTATCTCGCAGCCGCGGACGATGAAGTGGGCGCGGGTGTTCCTGATCTCTACGCCGTTCCTCCTCAACGTATTCGTTGTTATCTGCAGGTTATCGATGACGTAGGGGTCCTCCCGGGTGCCTGAGCCTGGGAAGCCGCCGGAGGCGAAGCCGGAGTCCGAAGTGATGTAGATGGGCGGGAGGTCGGTCCTAGCTGCCATCTGAGGCGCTGGCGCCATAACCATTGCCAAGACCATCACGGCTGCGAGGAAACGCATGGCTCGGTGGGTGTGCAACAGATTCGAATCAAGGATATTTTCA
>DASWLJ010000305.1:0-1840 GCA_036396185.1 Bathyarchaeia archaeon
TCGCGCCTATGCTGACGGAGCCAACGGCGGCAAGCCCGTACACGATCTGGCTTATGAAGAATGTGATGGGCTGCCTGTCCTCCCTCAGCGCACCAAGGGTGACGCTGACGCTCACCTCTGACATGGAGTACACGAAGCCGAGCAGGGCGCCGCTGATTATGTTGGACACTATGAGGGGTAGCACGATCCTGCCGAACGTGGCCGTGCGGCTGGCCCCCAGGTTCACTGACGCCTCCTCCAGGCTCTTATCGATCTGCTGGAGCCCCGCGAAGACGGAGCGCGTCGTGAAGGGTAGCCTCCTTATGGTGTAGGCGAGGACTAGGAGCAGCGCCGGGTCTGTTAGAGGGTCAAACAGGGAGCCGCGGAAGAAGCTCGACGAGAAGAACAGGAAGTAGCTCACGGCCAGGCTGACCCCCGGCACACTGACGGGCACCGTCGCCAGCATGTCCAGCACAGACCTCGTGGGTATGTTACGCTTGGCCACCACGTAGCTGATGCTTGAGCCCACAAGCACCATGAGGGCCACCGCGGCCACGCTGTACCCGAGGCTGTTGGCGATGGTCCTTGCGACGTCCCTGTTGGCGGCGAGTGCAGCGAAGTACTGACCTGTGAACCTAGTGGGGAGGGTGCCGCTGGTGGCCCAGTCCGTGGAGGCCAGCACTAGGGTACCTATCTGGGGCATGGCTCCGAAGACCACCAGCAGTAGGAGGCCTAAGACTATAACGACCTGAGCGGGGAGGCTGGGGGTTCTCAGTCGGGGGCTCCACCTGCCGCCCTTGCTGAGCATGGCGTAGGTTCTCCGCGTGGTGTAAGTCTTCACGACCACGTAGCTGGCCACCGTTATGAACATGATTATGAGTGCGAGGGCAGAAGTCCTGGGTGATATGCTGCCCGTCAGGGCCTGGGCGAACGTCGAGTAGATCTGGTATGAGGCTACGCTCTTGGAGAGGGGGTTGGCGGTGGCCCCAATGAAGCCTATGGGGGCTCCCAGGTCCTCTATGCTGAAGATGAAGGTAATGATGGCCCCGGCCACGAGACCGGGCATGAAGAGGGGTAACGTGACGGTCCTGAACAGCCTGAAGCCCTTGGCCCCCAGGTTCTCCGCCATCTCCTCCAGGCTGGGGTCCACGTTGCTCAGGGACGCATGGACATTGGTGTAGACGATGGGGTAGTAGGAGAGGGTCTGGGCCACTATCAGCCCCACCAGCCCGTCTATGCTCACCCTCCACGGAATTATGTGCAGGAGGTCGAAGAAAATGTAGTTCAGGAGCCCCCCCTGGGGATTAAAGACCTTGCCCACGACGTAGGCGTTGATGAACGGTGTCGCGAGGAGCGGTATCAGGAGGATGACCCTGAATATTCCTTTCCCCTTGAACTCGTATCGGCCCATTATCATAGCGACCGTTATCCCTATGACGCTGCAGAACAGCGTGACGAAGAACGCCACCATGAGGGAGTTCAAAATTATCCCGTGATCGTAGCCCCAGATGTACATCACCTCCCTCCTGACCTCGAAGAGGCGCCCCCCTCTGGACTGGAGGCTGATGTATTCCGGGCTAGTCAGCACATCTATGAACCAGTTTAACGATAAGCCGCCCCTGTACTGGAAAGCCTGGAGGACCAGAGACGCCAGCGGCGCCAAAAGGAAGCCTATGAGGACGAAGTAGCCTATGAGGGTCTGAGCTATGGTGAGCGGATCGAGTTCTCTCCTCAGCCTGTCAACCGTCGCCGTAAAGGAGAGGGTTCTCACCCCGCCGTTCACCACGATCCCCTTAGCTTATACTGTCCAGTTCCGCCGCGATATCAGCGTAGTGGGCTTCAGCTGAATCGATCCACGCGT
>DASWLJ010000306.1:0-1789 GCA_036396185.1 Bathyarchaeia archaeon
TCAGGTTTGAGGGGTCTGGGGTAGTTGTAGTAGGGGCCGGAGGGCCGCTCGTTGTAGAAGGGGCGGTTGCATGCGGGGCAGCCCGTGGTCATGAAGGCGGCCCCATCCCTCAGCGCCTCGGTCAGGTACACGGGGCCGTAGCCGGTTATGCGGTCCTCCTCGCCAAAGCTCATCTCCTCAGCCCTGATGAGGCCCCTGTCTATTATGTGGCGGGCCGCCTGTATGCGCCTGTACGAGTCCAGGGGTGGCTGCGGGACATCGCTTAGCTTGGTACCTTCCAGTGGGGTGAAGGCGAAGAGCACCGTTATTACGCCCATGTCCCTGAGGGTCTGGACCAGTTGGGCTGCCTCCCTCTCGGTCTCGCCGAGTCCGACTATGAGGTTGCTGCCCACGTTCCCCGGGCCGAATATCTTGACGGCTTCCCTGAGGGCGGCCATGTGGGTCTCCCACCTGTAGGGGCCCCCGACTCCGGCACCCTTGATCCTGTTGAACACCTCGGGTGTGGCCCCGTCCAGGGGTATGCTGACCCGGTCCACGCCGGCGTCCCTGAGCCGTCTGAGGCCGGGGCCGCCCACGGGGCACGTGTCCACAGAGATGGGTATCCGGGTCTCCTTGAAGGTGGCTACGAGGCTTAGGGTGTCCTCCAGGAAGCCGGGGTAGTTGATGACTTGGAGGCAGACCCGTTGAAGCACCTGGGCAGATGGTTTACTGAAGCCTTCCACCACGTCCCGGACGGGGTAGTCGGGCCACTCGACTCTGGAGAGCTGGTCGCGGCTGCTGCCGCTGTCCCGGGCCTGGGCGCAGAAGCTGCAGTTGGCTGTGCAGCTGCCCTCGGTGTAGCTCATCATGTAGGCTGTGGTGGGGGCCACGTTGAGCCTCATGTGGATGAGGCTGAGGGCCGCCGCGGTGCCTACGCTGACCCTGACTCTCTCCGGCTTCACGTCACTGAAGAGGATACGCATCACGTTAAAAGGTTCTCACTCGCCGCTGAGGAGGGGGAGGAGGTCCGCGAGGCGTTCTATGATCGTAACCTTCTCCGGGTCGTAGCTGCAGTCCACGGCCTCGCTGTAGGAGGCCCAGTTGCCCCTGCCGCCGCGCCTCACTAGAACTGAGTGCATCCCGGCGTCCAGGGAGCCGCGGGCGTCCAGGTCCATGTCGCCCACGTAGACGGCGTTGGAGGCTGATACGCCCAGCCGGCTCAGGGCCAGCCTGAATATCCGGGGGTCGGGCTTGGATACCCCGACGTCGTCGGAGACTACAACATCGTCGAGGAGGCTGCGCAGCCCCAGCTGCTCCACCAGCCTGTGCATCCTTGGGCCGTGATCCCAGTTGGTTATCAGTCCCACCTTGAATCGTCTCCTGAGGGCTTCCAGCAGGGGTATGGCGTCCTGGTCCAGGTACATGCCGCTGTGCCACACGTCTATGATGTTCTCGACGAGGGGTCTGAGCTCGCTATGGGGCACCTCCATGCTGAGGTGATCGCAGAAGCCCTTGACTCTGCGCTCGAAAAGGGTCAGGCCGGGTTGGTTGGCGATGTGTTCGGAGCCGTTGTAGAGGGAGCCCAGGGCGGCCTTGAACTCCTTGAGGGGCATGGTGGCTCCTCTCTTGACTAGCTCAGCGTGGAAGGCCGTGGCCCACCTGTCCCAGGCCGCGTCCACGTCGTCCGATAGTAGCAGGGTGCCGTGGAGGTCGAAGATGACGGCCTTGATGCCCTTCATTTCCGATCCTGTCCGCGTCTCCGCTATTAAGCGTTAGTAGACTAAATCCACTTGGAGCCATCGTAGTCGGC
>DASWLJ010000307.1:0-8180 GCA_036396185.1 Bathyarchaeia archaeon
AATGAGGGAAAAGTTAAACAGTATTGATGCTCACCAATATGATGATATGGATAAGCCAATCGAGCAGCTAACGAAGGTCCTTTCACAGGCCATAGCGGAGCTCCACGGGGAAGACCTGGTCTCCCTGAAGGTCGTCGGGGCCATGCCCTACCCTCTCAGGGATGACAAGTACGTGGTGACCTACAACCTCAGGCTCAGGGGCCAGCCGCCGATCATGCTGGCCAAGATCGTCGTGGGCCTCGCCAAGGGTGAGCTAGAGGAGTACGATCCCGGGCTCCCATAGGAGACCTTTCTGATCATCTAAACGGCCTCCGCCCGGTGTCCCTATTCACGAGGGCAGTCTCGATCGTGGTTCACGGGTAACCACGGCTTTATTTAATTCCCCGGCCCATTTACGGGGTATGAAGGTCAGGGTCCCCGCGGCTGTGCTGGACGGCATCATGGAGCTCGCCAGGGGGGCCTACCCCAGGGAGATGATAATGCTGCTGCGGGGAGAGCGGAGAGGGGACTCTGTCACCGTCACCGAGACCCTGTTTCCCCCGCTGGGCCTCGGGGGGAGGGGCTTCGCCAGCTTCCCCGTCCAAATGCTGCCCATAGACTTCACCATAGTGGGCACCGTCCACAGCCACCCCTCGGGCAACGTCACCCCCTCAACCGGGGACCTGCACAACTTCTATGGTAGGCTGATGATGATCGTGGGGCCCCCCTTCGACGGGTCCGCGGTGGCCGCCTACGACAAGCAGGGTAACAGGCTTGACGTGGAGGTCGTGGGCTGAGTTGGGCTCCATCCGGCTGAACGCCGCCAAATCCGTGTCCCTCATCTTCAACGCCCCGTTCCTGGCCGCGCTCACGTTCCTCTATGTCTACCTTCACGCCAGCCCCAAGCCGGGGTACGAGTTGATGGTGGCCGCGGCCTTCTTCTCAAGTATCCTGCCGGTGCTGCTCATCCTGTACCTGAAGCGGAGCGGCATCGTCTCCGAGATGATGATCAACACCAGGGAGGACAGGACGAAGCCTTTCCTTGGGGCTCTGGCATGCTATCTGCTGGGCGTCGCGGTTCTGCGTCTCATGGGGGCGCCCCCCAACATGGTTTACCTGATGGCCTGCTACCTGGTGAACACCCTTTTGATGATGCTGATAACCATCAGGTACAAGATCAGCATACACGCTGCCGGGGTTGCGGGCCCAGCCGTCTTCCTGATCCACCAGTACGGCCTGAACTTCTGGCCCTTCCTGCTGCTGGCCGGGTTGGTGATCTGGGCCCGGTACGAGCTTGAGATGCACACACTCGGGCAGCTGACGTGGGGGCTGCTGGTCGCGTCGCTGCTGACGTACGCCCAGCTGGAGCTTTACCCGGTCATCCTCCCACTATGATGGGGTAGATGGTGACCCTGTCCCCGGGCCTCAGCCTGGCCGAGTCCCAGAGACGTTTGCCGTTCACGACGACGCCCACGACCCTGCGGTCGTAGGCGTACAGAGCCTCCTCCCCCAGCCCAGCCATGAGCTCCCTGAGGGTCGTGGGCTCCTCCACCTCCAGGGTCATGGGCTTGGGGTACACGGGTACCTGATCCCCCCGGCTGCAGTTAATCCTTGTCTAGCCCCAACTCTTTACGTCGCTGAACGTATCGGCGGTACCACGTGTCCACGTTGTCCCTGGTCACGTGGTCCTTGTGGTGCCTGAACCCGCCCCTGAACCCTTGAGGGATGTGCATCAGCTCGTGGATCAACGTCCTGTTCTGCGCCTCCAACGGGTAGAAGTCGAAGAGTTCGTGGATGACCTCGACGATGTAGGTGGGCTCCATCCTCATGGCCTCCTGCCATATCTTGCCCAGTCCGTGGATGCGTGCGATGGTCCGCTTCGCGTCGCTGCCCCTGCTCCTCACGCAGTAGATCCTGTTTAGGTCCACGTGGTCGAACCTGAGGAGCTCGGTGATCTCAGTTATCCGCTTCTTGATGTCCGGGGCCTCGAAGTACTCGATCATCCGATCCTAGAGGGCGTTCGTCCACGTTTAAAACAATAGACTTTTAATGCTGGATGGATGATCCATCCAATGGAAAGGTGTTGGAGCGGGAACTGAACACGACGCAGAGGACAGCCATCATGGCGATCCTGACGGCCTCAGCCATAGCCACCAACTACATACTCATAGGGGTGGTGAACGTGAAGCTCATGGACCTCATAGTCTTCACGGCGGGGTACCTCTTCGGCGCATGGATGGGCGCCTCAGTCGGGGCTCTCACGTGGCTCGTCTACGGGACGCTTAACCCCTACGGGTTCAGCCTGCCCATCCTCGGGGCAACTGTGCTGGGGGAAGCCCTGTACGGGGTTGCGGGGGGAGCCGTGAGGGGCTTCTGGGGGACGACGAACTGGAGGCCGGACGCGAGGCTCGCGGTGGCGGGGTTCCTGCTGACCTTCATATACGACATCTTCACCAACGTGGTTTCTGCGCTTACGGTCGGCGTACCCATCGCCGTATCTCTGGTGGGGGGCGTCCCCTTCGCCCTCGCCCACGAGGTGAGCAACGCGGCCTTCTTCTGCCTCGGGTTCCCGCCCCTCGTCACATCCATATCCAAGGTGATGGAAGCGTATGTTGAGTAAGCAGAGCCTGACGTGGGTCGCAGCGGCGCTCCTGTGCACGACCCTAGCGGGCGGCGCAGCGTCCCTCTACTACTACAGCAGGTTCACCCAGCTTGAGGCTGAGTACATGGAAACCCTTGACGAGCTGGAACGCCTCACAATAAAGGTGAATATCATGATCGACTACGGAAACGGGATAGCGGTGTGGCACAACTCCACAAGGGTCAGCCTGACTGAGACCATGCTGAACGCCACCTTGCATGTGGCCGACGTCCAGTACACCGTCACCGAGTTTGGGGCCTTCGTCGACGCCATAGACGGGGTGAGCGGGGTTGAGGGCCACTACTGGATCTGGTACCACTTGGACGGCGGATGGCAGATGGGGGCCGTGGGCTCGGACCAGTACAGGCTCCACGACGGCGATGTTTTAGCTTGGATCTACACGGGTTTCTAGGTGAGTGAACGTGAGCTTGAAGGAGATCAGGGCCCTGGGCTCGTTGACGGACAGGACGGCGCCCGGTAGGCAGCCCCAGTTCACGGAGGCCCACATAGTCAAGGCGCTCAAGACCATCGGCGGCCAGGGGCCTGGGAGGAAGCAGTTGGCAGGGTCCCTTGAGCTGGGCGAGGGCGTGGTCCGCACCCTCCTGGGGAGGCTGATGGGCGCGGGCCTCGTCTCCACCAGCAGGTCGGGGACGGCCCTCACGGAGGCGGGGCGGAGGCTCCTCGGCGAGGTGGAGGCGGCTCTCCCGGGCCGGCCCGTGGGGCGCACGGATCTGACGGTGGCACGCAGCAACTACCTGGTCTTGGTGAGGGGCGGGGCGTCCAGGGTGCGGTTCGGGGTGGAGCAGAGGGATGAGGCGCTGCTGTCGGGGGCGAGGGGGGCCACGACGCTGCTCCTGAGGATGGGTGAGCTGCTTGTACCCGGGTTGGACGCTGATGTGAGTTCGAGGCTGAGGGATGAGATCATGGAGTTGGGGCCGGGCGAGGGCGACGCGGTCATCATCGGGTCCGCGGACTCGGGGCTGGCGGCCGAGATCGGCGCGTACTCCTCGGCCATCGCCCTCCTCACGACCGAGTGAACCTAGGGCTCATTATTTTAATAGTTGACTCAGTGTTGAGCGTGCCGGTAGCCCTCGGTATCGTCTGTCTGATCTTGATGGTTTCGGCCCGACTCGAATTGTGCCACCCGGTTCTTGAGGAGTCCTGAAAGGGAAACGAGGAAGTGTACAAGTTCAAGTAAATTTCGAAGCCCAGCAGAGTATTTCAAATGCCTTAACTCAGCTCTTATTCTCACTATAATCAACATCCGAGTGGTTTAAAGAAAAAAGGAGGATAGTTTTTACCATTCAAAAACGAGGTCTGTCCTGTTATCTGTGATCGGCCATTCAATTTCAGTGGACATTGCCAACTTTTCGTACAATACTATGTTCTTGTTAAAATCGAAGACGATCACAAATCCCTCAGAGACTCCCCAGGGGCTACCCCAGAAGACAATCTTCAGCCCGAGCTTCTCAACGTCCTTGGTTAGTCTATTGAAGGCCTTTTTTATTTCGTCTGGTTTAGATGTGTCAAGCTTGGGACTAGGTTTACCGTAGGTGATCGCATATCTAAAGTTCATTTCATCTCTCCATCCTTTCAGGCATTTGTACTTGTGTGGCTCCACACCTCGGAGCCAGGGCATCCTCCAATTGTTATTGAAGGATGAACCCTTGATCACGGCTTCGCATGCCTACTATAAGGAGGTATCGCCTAGAACGATGAACGTCGGCCTAAATTAATATGAAAAACAGATTTCACCCTCAATGAAGCCTGAGTGGAACCTTGTGAATGATTTATGAACGCAGTAGTGTCACCCTTTCTCCAAACTCTTATCCCCTCACCCCACGTGTTACCGTCTGAGGCATGCCGATACCGAGAGGGGTAGCAGGTTCAACAAGCACTTCACCAACAGGTTCTTCCTCCTCTTCGCAGGCCGGATAGCCTCATTGGCGATAGTGAACCACAGGGGGAGGAGTTCCGGCCGCGGCTACCGGACGCCGGTCCTGGCCTTCCCCACGGAAGCGGGGTTCGTGTTCGCCCTCACGTACGGGCGGGACGTGGACTGGGTGAGGAACCTGGTCGCCTCGGGCGGCGGGAGCCTGGTGTACAAGGGAGAGGAGATACCCCTTTGCGAAGTAAGGCTCGGGAAGTATGCTGACGTGAGGGGGATGTTCTCTCTGTGGATTCGGCTCTCTCTGTGGTTCATCTCGCTGGAGGACTGTCTGCTCGCGGAAGCGTGTAATCAGAATAGTGTAGAGATGTGACGTTCTGGGGGGGTGAAGTCATACCCGTAACATTCTATTGCCCACTACCCATTCCTGTTAAAACGGTACGGTGAGTGAGGACATGGTTACGCCTCGACCTCCCTGGGCTCCTTCACCAGCACAAGTATCAGGAGGCCGGTTAGGAAGACAGCGGATGACAGGATCACCCAGGGCAGGCTGTGGTCCACCCTGTATATGTAGCCGCTGAGGAAGGTGCCCAGGGTTACGCTCGCCATGGCCACGATTCCCGTGGCCCAGGCACCGCTTGTGATCCAGACGCCTCCGCCGCCGAGGGCCGCTATGAGGCGCCCCCTCTTGCTCCTAGGAGCCATGTCGGCGAACATGGACTGTATGGCTGGGTTGATGAAGGTGTTGGGTATCGCCGAAGCGGCCAGGATGAGCACAACGTGTGTGAAGCTTGTGGCCCTGAGGAAGAGGAGGCACGGGACGGCGCACGCCATGAGGCAGAGGCCCGTCACCTTCCTCTTACTGAACCTGTCCACAAGCCTCCCCGCTGGGAAGCTCAGGGCGACGTTGATGGAGCCCACCACGAGGGCTAGGACGCCCCACTGCCTGGTGTTGAGGCCGATTACCTCCGTCGCCCTCACTATCCAGAATGGGGAGACGAGGCTCACCGAGAACGTGGCAACCGAGACGAGGAGGCTCAGCTTGACGAGGTTGCGGGGCGCGGTCCTGATGGTGACGACGATGTCCCTGTAGGACTCCATTAGCAGGTGAGGTATGTTGCCGAGCGTGATGTGGATGCCTCCGCCCTCCCTGTCAAGGGTCTCCTTCAGGTACCTGAGCCGCAGCGTGGCCACCAGCAACGCCACGAAGAAGCCCAGGGTGTAGAGGCCCTTGACCGCCGGCTTCACCCCGATCGTGTCTATGAACCAGCCGCCTATGAGGGGGGAGGCGACGCCGAAGGCACCCGGGATCGCCATGGTGGCGGCGAAGCCGATGCCCCTTTTGGTGGCGGGGATGCTGTCCGCCATGAGCGCCTGCATGGCCGGGATGTAGAACGTGACCAGGCTCTGCATGAACATGCCCACGGCCACCCACTGCCAGCTGTCCGTGAACACGAATATGAGGAAGGTGCCCGAGTAGACGAAGGTCATGTAGGCCATGACCTTGATGCGCCCCTGGTAGTCGGCAAGGTACCCTCCCAGCGGGTACAGGATCATGGATGCCAGATTACCGACGGCCATGACCTGCCCTATAGTCTCGTACTCGCCTCCCAGGGCCATGACGTAGAGGCTGAGGAAGGGCCAGATGATGTCTATGCTCATCCTCCAAAGGACGCTGCAGACGGTGAGCACCAGGACGTTGCCCCTCATGAGCCTGAGTATCTCGGACAAGGCCGACCCTGCCTAGGAATGTCCCTAGGGCTATAAACTCACCTCAAATAATTAGTGATAAAAAAAGGTGGTTTAGAGGTCTGCCGCCGCCTCCCTTCTCATTTCCTCGATCTGCATCTTCTGGGCGCACTGTATGAGTGAGCTTAGGTGGTTGTCCACGTTGAACTGGAAGGTCTGAGCGTTCCCTACCCTGCGCGAGGGCTCCATTAGGCCGAGTCCCACGAGCCGTTTCACTTCCTTTGCCACGGTTTTGTAGGACAGGTTCGTGGACTCTACGAGCATTTTGATGGTCTGCTCCATGCGGCCCACGATCAGGCTCTGGTCGAGGACCCTGGCCGTGGGGTTGTCGAATATTCTTGTCAAGGGCCCGAATGTTGCGTACTCCTCGTCGGCGGGCGCGGCGGGGTCGATCCGTCTTTTTTCCTGGTTTTTCATCCCCGCGTCCCTGCACCACTTTTGTCCTCTGCTTTTTATTAATTTCCCGTTATTATCTGATTGGGTACCAATCGCGTAATTATCATCCATTGTTATTTTAATCTTTTCCATGGACATTGGAAAAAAATCCCATTAAACTTATATATTTTATGGAACTTAAACCTTCACTGTTGAGTCCTCTGAAAAGAGGAGATGAAGCCCACATAAAGGGTTTCATCTTAAACAAGCTGTACAGCCTAAAGGCCTGGGTTAAGCCAGGCGGCTCGCCTCACAGACACCACTCAATTACCAACATAAAGAAGGGGTACCCAAAAAACCATAGAGGTAAGTTCGACAAGATTCTGAAAAAAATGCAGAAAGATGGTCTACTTCAACTTTTTCCTCATTCAGGCAACGGTGAGCTTCACGTCTGCGCCATACTTATGAAAGATGTTATTATAATAGGCTTGGAGATCGCTAACAAGTACAGGGTATGCGAGGGGTTGCCGCCTCTAGACGTCGAGTTCAGAGAGGTGTTGCTGGATTTAATCGAGAAGTGATTGAACTCTGACCAGGTTAACTCTAAATCATCACAGACCATTTAAATTGCATGTTTCACTTCGGCTACGGCTCCAACCTGAACCAAGGGTTCCTCCGCCAGTACTGCCCCAGCGCCAGGTTCGTCATGAAGGCGTACCTCCCCAACTACGAGGTACAATTCCGCTTCTGGTCCAAGAGGAGGCAGGGAGGAATAAGCACAATCATAGAGAAGCCGGGGGGCCTCGTCCACGGAGTCATCTACGAGGTCCCTGAGGAGGAACTGAAAGTGTTAGATGTTCTGGAGAGCGTCCCCCAGGGACTATACAGGCGTGAGGCGTTCCTTGTGCTGGGTGAGGACGGCGGGTGGCACGAGGCCGACCTCTACAGGGTGGCCAGGCCTCAGGGGCCGTTTACGCCGTCGAGGGGCTACGTGGAGCTGATGCTGAGCGGGGCCCAGGAGCATGGGCTGGACCCCGGATACATTAAGAAGATTGAGGCCCTCTACGAGGGGTCACTCTGACGCCTCGTAGACGACCCGGCCGCCCACTATGGTCTTGAGGACCCTGGCCTTCAGTATCTCCTCGGGGTCCGAGGTGGTTATGTCCCTGTCTAGGACCACGAAGTCGGCCAGTTTACCAGGTTCGATGCTACCCTTGGTGGCTTGATTACCTTCAAGATAGGCGGCGTTCCACGTGTATGCCCTTAGCGCGTCCATGATGCCGATGGCCTCGTCTTTGCACAGGACCTTGCCGGTTCTGGACTTCCGGGTGACGCACCCGTAGATGCCTGTGAGGGCCCAGCTGGTGCCGAAGCCGTCGCTGTTGCCGGCCGCCACTATGCCGTGCTCCTTGAAGCTTCTCATGGGGTAGTATCCGCGGAGCCGTTTCTCGCCGAGGGCCGCTATGTGGCTGTCGCCTATGGGGTAGCAGAACCCTATGGAGGCCGAGACGTTGACGCCCAGCTCCTTCATCTTCTTGAGCTGTCTGG
>DASWLJ010000308.1:0-10000 GCA_036396185.1 Bathyarchaeia archaeon
ATCGTCGCGGTTCCCGGCGCGGTGTCCTCGACAAGCACGCCTATGTAGGCGGCGGTTATCTCGCAGCCGCGGACGACGAAGTGGGCGCGGGTGTTCCTGATCTCTACGCCGTTCCTCCTCAACGTATTCGTTGTTATCTGCAGGTTCTCGATGACGTAGGGGTCCTCCTGGGTGCCTGAGCCTGGGAAGCCGCCGGAGGCGAAGCCGGAGTCCGCGGTGATGTAGATGGGCGAGTGATCCGTCTTGGCTGCTACTGGAGGCGCCTGTGTCACGGTCACCGCAAGGGCCATTACGGCTACAAGGAAATGCAGAGTTCTATGGGTATGCAACTGCTTCTAAATAAAGATCGTTTTTACTTCTGATTTAAGGGCTGTCAAATACCATTACTGTGGCCCAAACAATGAATCAGAACGTCCAACACTTATCGTTAACAAGCCGTTAGATTAACAAAGATTATAAGGTCCGGCTCATTTAATGTGGGTGTGGGAAATGGGTGTGGGAGAAACAGTGAACGTGGATGATAGGGGAAGAATACTCATCCCAGCCGAGATCAGACGAAAAATCAGTAACAGAGCCTTCAGCGTCGAGATGGCGGACAAAGACACCATAATCCTGAGAGCGGTAAAAGACCGGGGCGGCCTCGCAGACAGGGTCAAGAGCATAAGCCTCACGGGAGACGCCGATAGGGCAAACGTCGACGCCGCGGCGGTGAAGGACAGGTACGGCGGGAAACGCTCTGAGGGTAATTGACGCCGACATACTCGCCTACGCCCTGTACGACGAGAGCCCCGCCCACGCCCACGCGTGGCGTGTCGTGGAGCGTGCCCTGGTGGGCGAGATTGATCTGCATGTCACCCACACCACGGTCCTGGAGACCTATAACGTTCTATTCTGGTTCTACAAGGTGCGACCCTTAACGAGGCTCCTGGAGAAGCTGAGCCTGACCTTGGAGGGCCTGAAGGTCCTCGAAACCTCGACCAACGGCCTCAAAATAGCGGCGGCTGAAAACATTCCTCTGGGAGACGGTTACCTCATAGCCACGGCTCTGCAGCACAGCAAGCCCATCATCGTGACGAACGACTCGCACATAATGGGTAAGGCCCCTAAATATGGGTTGATAGTGGAAAACCCTATCCCGGATGACGTACGGGAGCAACTGTCTGACTGGAAGGTCTAGTAAACCTGTAGGGAAGTGCAGGAGCTGAGTGGCACAGTGATTACTCGTTTCCCGATATAGGATTATATAGGGACATGTGGTAGGATATGGAATCCGGTGTCAAACATGAAGAGTGAGGACGCCAGCGTCATAGCCATCACAGGGAGCCACGGAATAATGCACGCGTACCTAGTGCTGCTGCCCGCCCTACTGCCCCTTCTCCACGGAGACCTCGGAGGGATAGCCACATTCGGCCTCCTAGTCTCGCTGGTCAACTGGTTCTACGGCTTCGGCAGCCTGCCTGTGGGGTTCATGGCGGATAGGATGAGCAAGAAGATGCTCATCACCGTGTCCATGGCTCTCCTGGGGGCCGCGGCCATCATCGTGGGTATGTCCCCAAATGTGTGGGTGGCGGCCCTCGGCTTCATTGTGCTGGGCTTCGGCGCCAGCCTGTACCACCCCTGCGGCTACGCCCACATGAGCCTCCTTAGCAATGATATGAGGGGCCGCTACATGGGCATCCAGGGAATGGGGGGCGACCTTGGCATGGCCCTCAGCTACCTCACCACCAGCATCCTGGGCACCCAGTTCGGGTGGAGGGCCACATTCATCATCTGGGGAGTAGTCGGCCTAGCCCTGGCCGCCATGGACCACCTGGTCATACAGGACATAGCCTGCGATATGGACGCCGAGCGCAAGGGCGTTATACCCACGATAAGGAAGATGTTCGCAGTCGCGGACCGCACCACGCTTCTCCTCACCTTCGTCATAGTCATCCTCAGCGGCATGCTGTGGCAGGGAGTCAGCGCCTACATCATGGTGTACATCACTGACGTGAAGATGGTGGCCCTGGTCATCGCCGGCGGCCTGTCTATGTTGAAGTATACAGTGGGGGCTGTGGCCCAGATATGGGGCGGCGACCTCAGCGACAGGATAGGCAGAAAGGTTATTCTCCTCGCAGGTTTCGGCGTCTTCACGGTCAGCCTCGTAGCCATGACCCTGGCCCCCAGCAACCTCCTGGTGCTGGCGGGGCTGGTGGTGATGCTAGGTTTCGCCTTCTTCGTAACCCAGAGCCCGATGAACGCGCTCCTGGGCGACGTGGGCCACAAGGACATGGTGGGTGTCACCTACGGCGTCAACTTCACTTTGAAGTATGGGATCGGGTTCTTCACCCCGGCCATAGCCGGATACCTGGCAGCCAACTATGGCCTGGACTACGTGTTCTACTTCTTCGCGGTTCTCTCCGCGGCGGCTTTCCTGGTGAGCCTCTTCGTCAAGGACAAGAACTAGGATAGACTGCGGGCTAGCTTGCCCACGCCCTTGCCGAACCTTGTCTTCATGAGTCTGTCAGGGCTCCCGATGGTCTCTTCGAGCTCCTCATCGTAGTCGATGGCGCCCATGTAGGTGAGGCCGAGGCTCTTCACCTCGGATTTCACGTAGCCGCTGGGCCTCATGACCATGTTCTCAATGACGCCTATGACGGTTTTCTTCAGGTCTTTAAGCAGCAGCAGGAGCCTCTTCACCGACTCGTACGCTACTCTGCTGGGTGTGGTCACCACTATGAACTCTATCCTCGGTATCAGCCGAATTGTGTCCAGGGTCGCGTCCCCGATGCCGGGCGGCATGTCGATGATCAGGTAGTCCAGCTCCTGCCACCGGGTTATGGCGAGGAGCTCGATGATGGCGTTGGACACGTCCTCGCCTCGTAGCGGGGCTGGCTCCTCTGCGCTGTAGTGGACTATGCTCATGTACCTGAGGCCGTGGGCCAGCGGGGGCACGATGCCGTAATCCTCCTCCGGGTAGAGTCCCTCGACGCCCATGATGACATGGGTGCTGGGGCTCGTGAAGTCCAGGTCCAGGAGGCCGACCCGGTGGCCCATCCGGACGAGGCTGAGGGCCAGGGCGGTGGCCACCATGCTCTTGCCGACGCCTCCCTTGCCGCTGGTGACCGCTATGACTCTTCCCACGTCCTCGAACCTTTTCTCGATGACGGCGATCCTGGGGTCACTCATGTCCCTTGACCCCTTTTATTGTGGCGAGCCATACGCCGCGGCCTTCCACTACCTCGAAGTCGGGGCTTCCGCACTCGCTGCACTTGATGTAGACGTGGGCCATCTCGGGGACGAAGTGGATTGCCTCGGAGACCTCCTCGGTCATGCCCTCCGATTTGAAGCTCCACTCGTGGCCGCAGTTCCTGCACCTGAACTTTGCGGGCTGGGACCTGAGGACAAACTCGGCGTTCCTGAAGAGGGGGGTCTTGAGCTGCTGGAAGGCGAACTGGAGTACCTCGTGCTCGACCTGCTGGAGCTCGCCCACAGTTACGACGACCTCAGTGACCTCCGTGAGGCCGTTCTGCTCGGCGAAACGTGTGGCGGTTGTTATGACGCCCTCGGCTAGGGCCCACTCGTGCATGGCTGCTCATCGTCGACGGGGATTAATAGATATTACCACAGATGTTGGGCGTGATTGAGCCTCCGCAATGTACCTAAAACGTGCCGTCATCCTGTTAACCGATTTCAGATTTAATCTGGTTCATCAGCCCGGGAATCCAAGCATGATCCGTGAACCTGAACAGAAAGACAGTGGCGTGGGCCATCACAATCACCGTGGCACTCATGACCATCAACGTCACATACACAGGCATAACCACAGGCGTCGGCCTCATCCCAGGCATGAGCTTCCTCCTCTGGACCCTCATCGCCCTCACATACACCACCCAGGAGGAGGTAGGCGAGTACATACGAGAGAACCACCACAGAGTAACCGAGCCAGCCAAGGAACAAACCCTCAACCTGATCAAGTGGACAAAGGAAGCAGCGTCACCCGAGAGCCAAAGACGCCTCAAGGCCAGCATGCAAACAACACACAGGTCCCTAATGAACCGCTACGACAGCCTCACCGACCACATCAAGGAGACCATAGACAACGTCATCGAGAAGCACCTCTGAGAAACCATAAAAGCCGCGGCCACCACAAACCCCTGATGCCCTTGAACAGGTACCTGGACGAGCTTGAGCGCACCGGCAACAGCCTCATGGTCTACAGCGGCGGCCGCCTCATATTCCAGAGCGGCAGCAAGGGCATAAGGCCACACCTTGAGGCCATAGACAGCCTCGGCGAAAAACTCCACGGCTCGATCATGGTGGACAAGATAGTGGGCCGCGCAGCCGCCCTCCTCATCCTCTACAGCGGCGCAGCCGAGGCCCACGCAGCCCTCATAAGCACCCCCGGCCGCCAGGTCCTCGAACAGCACGGCCTCAGGTTCAGCTACGCGAAGGAGACCCCCCACATCAAGATGCTGGACGGGCGTATATACTGCCCCTTCGAGGCCATGGTGCAGGGCCTCAGCGACCCCGGGGAAGCCTACCGCGCCATCGTTGAGAAGATGGCGGCCCTCAAGGAGAAGAAGTGACCCGTCGAACCCACACGCCGCGTCGTAGCGTAATCGGATAACAGGGTTGACGGCATTGGAAGAATTTAAGAACCGGTGCGAATAGTGTATGGGATTCATCCAGAGGTGAAGGGTCTGGTGGAGGAGCTCAGGTCCCTGACGGAAACGATACAGGACAGCGAACTACGAAGAATGGTTCATGAGCTCCTCAGCGACCCACCGGCGGAGCTCCCACAGCCAGCGCTACCCCTCAACGTGTGCCCCGCGGGCGCATACCAGCACCACAGCTACCCGGGCGGACTAGTCCAGCACACCCTCAGCGTCGCAAGAATAGCCATGACCCTCTGCGACATCATCGAGGAGCTCTACGGCGGCGAGGTAAACAGGGACCTCGTTAAGGCTGGGGCCATCCTCCACGACGTCATGAAGGTGTACTGCTACGAAGAGAACGGAGGCGGAGGCTTCCACACCAGCGAGTACGGAGGCATGGTGGACCACCTGACCCTACTCGTGGCCGAGATGCACAGGAGAGGATACCCCACAGACCTCATACACGTGGTGGCAGGCCACCACGGCGACGCTGGGCCTACCAAGCCCAAGACGCTGGAGGCGCTGGTCGTATCGGTGGCAGACCAGGCCGACAGCGACCTGAACGGCAAGCTGCTTAGAGCAGCGGAATACCTGCTCAGGAGGAGCGGGGAGCAGAGGCCCCAGCTCAACAGCGCCTACGACGCCCTGAAGGTCGTGGCCGCCAAGAGCCGTGAGGGCTGGCAGGGCGTCCAGCGCCTCCTTGGCGAGAGCTAGACCAGTCACAGATTGAAGGCTATCTCCGCGGGGGCTTCCACTCGTTACTTAGAACGCCGTACGTGACCCTGTCCAGCCACTCCCCCTCCCAGAACTGTATCTCGCGTTCAACTCCCTCGAGCTTGAAGCCCAGCTTCTCCGCGGTCCTCCTCATGGCGCCGTTGAAGCTGTAGGTCTTTATGGCCACCCGGTGAAACCTTGACTCGAACATCTGGTTCACCCACAGGGTAAGGGCCTCCGAGCCCAGGCCCCAGCCCTGTCTGCCATCCTCACAGATGTTGATGCCCACCTCGCAGGCGTCGGGGTGAGACCCATCCGGGTAGCAGGCCACCCAGCCCACGGCGGCCCCGTCTCTCCTGTCCACGATCACGGCGAACCTCCTGCTGGGGCCCAGCAGCTCCCTGAAGTCGGCCTCAGCTCTACGCCTCTCCTCATCGGACCAAGCCTTCCTGTCCCAGGGAGCGTCCATCTGCTTCCACCCGCCGTCCCCACTCATCCACCTCAGGTAAGTCTCCCTGTCCTCTTCCTGGAAGTTCCTGAGAACCACCTTTTTGCTCAGGCCGAACAAAACGTCTCACAGGTAGTAACGACATCGTTCTTAATAATATGAGCCTCCACAGCGGGGCGTCAGGCTTAAGGGAAACGATGAAGCCGCTTAGTATTCGGCCATATACGTGAAACTTAAAAGGGGATGCTCTGCTGCTAGTTGTGCGGGCAGAGGTGCCGGAGCGGTCATCGGGCTAGTCTCGAAAACTAGTGGCCTTGAGCCTCAAGGGTTCGAATCCCTTCCTCTGCGCTTTTCAACCGGTGTTAAATAAGCTTTTTTTGGGTTTCTTTTGGCTAAAGAGTCTAGTATATTGCCTACTATTTTTAGGATCTGCTTGGGTGTTGTAGGTAGGGCTTTTATTCACTTGTTTGGTGGTTGGGTTTGAGCTGTGTTGAGATACCGGGATTCGCGCGGCGCGCACCTCATCTATGAATTTGGGTCGAATCGACATATACGATTAAACATGGTTTATAGGGAGCCGACTGTCGGGCACTACCGAAGAACATGTATAGGATGAATCCGTTTAGGTGGCTCTGGGTCGGATTCGGGCTCCTATTCCTCCTAGTTGGCTCAATGTGGGCGCTCTCATCCTTCTACCGTCCCACGTTCTACTCTGGGACCTACTATCGCATGCCCATGATGAGTTGGGGGGGAGGATGGATGATGGGCGTCGGCGTAATCGGTTTCGTGCTGGTCTGCTTCTTGGTCATGGTTGCTCTCAGGTACACCTCATGGGGGCCATCGGGACACCGCATGGGCTGTGGTATGGGTGGAGTGGGTTGGTCTGGTGAGGCTGAGGAGATCCTCAGGCAGAGGTATGCTCGGGGAGAGGTGACAAAGGAGCAGTATGATCAGATGCTCCGAGACCTCCGAGACGGCAGATACTAGAGTCTATGTGTCGCTAGAAGGTGACGATTCTTTCGCGCGCGCAAATGAGCAAAAGACTTATCGCTAAAACTTCAATCACAATTTATGAAAATGAAAATGTCAAAGCCAAAAGACGTTGATTCTTACATTGCCAATTCAGGCAGAGAAGCCCGTCCAATACTCAAAGAAATCCGGAAAATAATAAAATCCACTATTCCAAAAGCAGAAGAAGGAATAAGCTACAACGTGCCAATCTACAAATATCACGGTATTCTTGCTGGATTTGCCGTATACAAGAACCACGTTAGCTTTGGCTTTGGTGCGGGCGTGCTTCAAAGTAAAGACCGCAAAATGCTTGAAAAAGAAGGTTACATAACCGGAAAAGGAACCATGCAAATCAAGTTCGACCAAAAAGTGCCGACTACAGCGATAAAGAAAATTCTAAAAGCAAAAGCAAAAATGAATGAAGCAAAAAGCGCGATAAAATAAATTTACAATTAAGATTAATAATTCTCGATGCATAGAATAATGGGGCGGGATTATGGCAAGACTTCTTACTGTGCGCGCGCACGTTGTAGAGACAATCCTGTTCATTAATTAAAATTATCATTTTAGATTGCCAGTCTAAACAAAGGTGTGAAGCTATTCCTCTACGCCATTAAAAAACTAACCAACGGTGACTACCGCCTTCGAAAATAGAAAATCTATAAAATCACAGTCATCACAAAAATTACATGGTCTATAAAACCTGCGCATTATGCAGACGAAAGGTGTACCCCGGCACAGGCATGTATTATGACCCATAAACCGCAGGAAAAGTATAGCGTACTGAGTATCACCTTTCCTGAGTGCCCAGCTGTTGCTTTCCTGTCGATTCCCTTAACCTTCTGATATATTCCTTTATTTTCTCGTTTAAGGCATTATAATCTTTCTCGGTGATCAGGTTCTTCTTGTACTCGTTGATGGCCCGGTCCTTGATCCTCTGGAGCTCGGCCTCGCACTGACGCGCATCCGCCTTATAGCGCTCATAGGTGTCGTCCGTTCCCTGCACTAGCTCGCTGAACAGTATGGCCCTCTTCCTTCGGTCGCCGCGGGCCTTGAGGACCCACCCGGCGACGCCAGCGATGGCACCCCCGATGGTGAGGAGCGTCGCGACCCTCTCAATCGATAGAGGCGTGCCCTGCTGCGCTGCGGGCTGCTGGGCCTCGGGCGGCGGCTCCTGCCTCTCCGCGGCCGCCAACTCCATGTTACCTTTCGCCTTCTCGGCCGCTGCGTCAGCGAGGCCCGCAGCTGCACCGAGATCGCCCTCCTCAAGCTTGGCCCTGGCCTCATCGAGCAGGCGCTCAGGCTCATCGACGTCCGCGTCCATCGCCTTCGCCTCGTCGATTAACAGCTGGGCCCCCGTGATCAGGTATCCCGCGTAGTCTGCGCGCGTGGCGGCGACCCACACGTCGTCGAAGTAGACGTTGCTGTTGGGTCCGACGGCGAAGCCGATCCTGCCTGAGAGCACCGGGTCGGTCTCATCCTTGGCCTCGACCTTTAGCTCGTTATCGACGTAGACCCGGAACTCGTCTCCCACGCAGACGATTTTCAAGGTGTGCCACGTGTCGCTGCTGAGCGTCGATTCGACTTTCGTAAAGCAGATAGACTCTGCCCCCCATCCAAGAGACTTGGTGAACACCACGTCGGTAGGGGAGAAGCTGGCGATGTACCCCCGCCCCGTCTCCCCCATCCTAACTTGTACACCTAGATACTCGGGCATATCCACGAGTTTGACCCTGACCATGAGCGTGTAGTCCGCCCAGTAAGAGGCCCCCGCCGCGACCCCCACGGTCCCCTTCACGCTCAGAACCATGTTTCCGCCGTCGTCCATCACCTTCCACGATGCGCCGTAGGAGGCGTTGGGGCCGATGTTCAGTTCCCAGGCTTCCCCGTCCCAGTCCTCGAAGTCGTCCTGGAAGACTGCGAAGGTGTGCTCCTCCCCGGGCGTACTCGCATGAACCGTGGTTATTGTCAGAATCAGAAGAGTGGCGAGCAATGTGCGACGAACGATGTTACCAAGCGCTTGCACGCGTGGACACATTCCGACCTTTACCATTGGTTTATCGTACGTCTCTCAGGTATAGCTTTATGGAGTTCACAGTATCCACGGTGCTCTTACCGTTGGGAAGTCGGGGCACGCCCACAGCACTGTGATGTCTGCTTGTGTGTCTTCAGCCTGCCCTGATGTGGGCCACCGAGTCCACGACGAGCCGAGTGTATCCGGAGATGTCGCCCTCCGGCCTCACCGCGATGACCGCCGCCACGCCAGCAGCCCGCCCCGCGGCTGCGTCAGCGACCTCGTCCCCCACGTACACGGCGTCCACGGCCCGGACCCCCATCCGCTCGCACGCCGCCAGCAGCATGTCGGGGGCCGGCTTCCCCTCGGGCACCTCGTCGGCCCCCACGAAGACGTCGAAGAGGGCCTCCACCCCGATGGACCTCATGATCTCCCGCGCGGTCCTGCCGCTGCCGTTGGTGGCGACCCCCATCATGAGACCCGTGCCCCTCATGCTCCTCAGCGCGGCCTCGGCCCCGGGGACGAGGATGGGCCTGAACTCCCTGCTCTGCTGAGCGTCTGCCTGGGCGTAGGCCTCGGCGGCCAGCTCCCTGGCCCTGAACCAGTCCATGCGGTTCAGCCATATGGCGACCGCGGCGACCGTGATGTCCTCCTTCCGCGGCGCCTTGGACAGGGGCCCCCTGTTGTCCACGTTGAACGTGGCCGGGTCGACGCCCGATAGGGTGGCCCACAGCTGGGCGGCGTCCCGACCCGCGAGGCGCTGCACTGCGTTCATCCTAGCCTCGGCGAGGGACCTGTTCCTGAAATCCTTGTCCACCAGTGTGCCGTCCAAGTCGAATAGGACGAGCCTGCACACGATCCGCGTGTCGTTCACTTTTATGATGGGCATCTCTGGGTCCCTGATAATGGGCTGCATCACCGGATAAGGTTTAGACAACCACCCTCAGCTTCTAGGGCTGGGCTGGCCCCGATTCGCCTGGCTGGGTTTCTAGATCATGCCCACCTGCTTCAGGTAGTCCTCCCTGGGCGGAGCGAAGCACTCCACCAGCACCGCGGGCTTACCGCCTGTGGCGTCGAAGTTGTGGGGAGTGTTGGGCGGCACCCAGAAGCTTGTGCCTTTTCTGATATGCATGGACTCGTCGCCGATGTAGAGGATGCCCTCCCCCTCCAGGACGA
>DASWLJ010000309.1:0-2314 GCA_036396185.1 Bathyarchaeia archaeon
GAGGGCGGGGCCTACGCGAACCTGTTCAGGCTGGAGAAGGGGAGGCCCATCACCACCAAGGCCATGAGTAAGCTCGTGTCCAACATGCTGTTCAACAGGCGAATGATGCCGCTGCTCATGGAGACGCTGGTGGGGGGCGTCGACCCCGATGGGCCTCGACTGTACAGCATGGACCTGGCTGGCAGCCTCATACCGGACGACTACATCACGGCGGGCTCAGGCTCACCCATAGCCATGGGCGTTCTGGAGGCCGAGTACAGCAAGGAGATTGACTGCGAGGCCGGCGCTAAGCTGGCGATCAAGGCCATAAAGGCGGCCATAGCCAGGGACGCCGTCAGCGGTGACGGCATCGACCTCCTCATTATCAGGGCGGGGGGCGCTGAGGAGAAGACGATCCCCATCAGGAGCACCTAGGGCTCCGCTCAACCGTCCTACCGTCTCCAGTTCTCGCCGCGTCCAGCATGTTTTTATCTGGATAATCGGATTCAGATGAGGCGCGGGCTGGTAGTTCAGGGGTATGAACGCTTGGTTCGCAACCAAGAAGTCGGGGGTTCAAATCCCCCCCAGTCCACATTAACAAACTATATTTCTGGGACACAATTTTTTCTAAAAACATGGTTCCTTTACCGTAATCAATGGACGCTTATTCTCATTATGTTATACGGCTGGCACACGCGCCGGGGCTACTCTGCCTCTACGGTTATCGCCTGCTCAGGGCACCCGTTCACGCAGGCCATGCACATGATGCAGTCCTCCATCCTGGCAGGGTCAGCCTTGACCTCGCCGCCGTACTCAGGCATCTTCACCAGGTCGTACACGTCAACCGGGCACACGCTCTTACACACGCCTGCGCCCGTACACTTCTTCAGGTCGACTGTCACCTTGGGCAATACTTACACCTTGTAGACCGTGGAAGCCGCTGTATAAAAACCTGAAAAAGTCGTCCATGCGCGCTTCATGGCTGTGCTGTCGGCTCGCAGGTGAACCCGCGATGGAAACAATTTTCCGTTTAAACCACCTGTAGCTATTAGGCTACACTATGTCGCTGGTTGAACCCACCGGGAAATCAGTTACACGCACGTTCAGACTCGACAAAGCCTGGGACGGTCTCCTCGAAGCAGAGGCCGAAGCCAAGGGCACCTCAGTCAGCAACCTGCTGGAGAACCTTGTGAGAGACTACTTCTCGTTCTACAAGTGGGTGGAGGTCTTCTCCAGCGTGGTCTTCTCACCTGAAACCATCAAGGCCATCATCGATGAGGCCGATGAACGGGCTCTGGCGAGGGCGGGTGAGGCGATGGGGAAGATCTCGCCTACCCAGGGATACCTGATCAGGGGAGACGAGTTGAATGAGAGGGTGGCCAGCTACCAGGTCACTGAACAGATGGGGCGGTACGCACACTGGTTCAAGGTCGCCGAGCACGAGACCAACGAGCACTACTACTACATACAGCACGGTCTCGGCCAGAAGTGGACCACCTTCGTAGAGGCCTACATCTCCAGCTTCTACGCTAACGTCCTCCACATAGACGTGGAGTGTGAGAGGATGGGGGACAACCTCCTGATAAAGCTGCCAGACCACATGAAGCCCAAAGGCGCGCCCTAGCTACCCGAGTGTTCATGTTTAAACTTGAAAATAGTCTTACGGGGCTCGTGCGTCACTTCCACGCAGTATTTTTTCCCAGTCTTCGCCTCTATTAACAGTTGCATTAACTCTCCGACGACGCTTTCCACGCCTTTACCCGGGTGCACCCCTTTGCTGCACATGAAATCGGTTGCTGTGAGCACGTATCCCCCGTCGCTCTCCTCGAGCTTCGTCTCGTACGCTAAACTATCCTCAACCAAATACTCTGACACCTTTTCGAAGACCGCTCTATCCGGGGAGGCTTCATCTGAGACGCGGCTATCGAGGACGTCGAGCATGTACCGTGATATTTGGCTCATCAGCGGGTCGAGCTCTGCGCTGTCCATGAAGGGCTCAAATTTTTTTCTATACTCCGCAGCCGCCTTACGGGCGTCTATCCGGCCCATGTATAGGGTATGAGGTTCGCTGTTTATAATGTTGAAAAATCACATGTGTGGCTTATCGCTGGTTTCAAGTAGCTCCCTGACGCGCTTTCTCAGGGTCACCTCAGACGTTTTCGCGGCTTCAGCCACCATACTCTGGTTAAGCTGCAAGCTACCTTCACTGCATGACAGGTACAGAGCCGCCGCAGCGATCGCCCTAGGGTTTTTACCCGCCACCTTATTGTCGCGGGCAGCCAGCCTCAGTATCTCCACCGCCCTCCTCTCGATCCCACGGTCCAGCCTCAGCTCA
>DASWLJ010000310.1:0-1677 GCA_036396185.1 Bathyarchaeia archaeon
GCTCGTTCAGGAGATGGACGCCCTGAGGAAGCGGATGGACGACACCAACGACCAGTACATCGACAGCCGCATCCAGCTAGCCCTGCTGAAGGACAAGCGCGGAAGACTCAAGCGCCGCCTGGAGCAGTCCAGAGCCGAGATGGACAAGGCCAACAGGGACCTCAGGGACGCGGAGGCCGAGGCACTCATCAGGGGCCAGAGGATAGAGACGGGGCGCAGCGGAGACGACATCCTCAACGAGATCAGGCGCACCGCGGGCATCCTCATGGGCATGGCCGACGTCCCCGAGGAGGCCGAGGAGATGTACGACAGCTACAACACCACCTTCAAGGAGATAGAGCAGCGCATCGAGGAGGTCCGGGAGAACCGGAGGCAGGTGCTCGCCGAGATCGAGGAGCGTAACAAGAAATGGCTGGAAGTCACCGAGAACCTGCTGGACGAGGTGAACGCCCGCTACCAGAGCCTCCTCACCAGGCTCCAAGCCACAGGCGAGTGCAGGCTGGTCAACAGCCACGACATTGAGGAGGCTGGACTGGAGATACACGTGGGCTTCAAAGGGGCCTTGCCCCAGAAACTCGATCTGTATACTCACAGCGGCGGCGAGCGCAGCACCAGCATCATGGCTTTCCTCTTGGCGCTACAGCAGAACGTGCTGAGCCCCTTCAGGGCCGTGGACGAGTTCGACCTCCACATGGACCCGGGGAACAAGGAGGTCGTCAGCCAGTTCATAGTGCAGACCATGGAGGGCTCCACAGGCCAGTACATGGCCATAACGCCAAGCCAGGTGACCTTCCGCGGCCAGGACATCCACATCATAATGGTTCACAAGACGGAGGACGTGTCGGTGCCTAGGATCGTGGAGGCAGAGCCTTGAGCGAGCTGGAGAGCGTCATCAACCTCTGCCGCATGGTCCAGGCAGGCAAGATCGAGCCCTTCGACATAGACTTCGACTACGTCATGGGCGTCATAAGGAAGCACTACCCCGGCATCAAGGACGTCCGCGAGTTCTGCGTGGACGCCGAGGCCCTCAAGGAGCTCAGCGGCGTCCTGGAGCGCCAGAACAAGTGGATAGAGCACCAGAGCAGCACCCTCTACAAGGACCCCTTCATGCTCAGCCAGCAGCTCATGAGGATGGACATAGGCGCCATCGCGGAGGCGTTCCTCAAGAGCTGGCACCCTGTCGCCGAGATGGAGCAGGTCTCCGCAAGGACCCTGGCCGAGAGCCTGGGCTACTGGGGCGGCCTAGTGCCCCTGGACGAGAGGTGGAGAGGGCCCGACGTGGAGGAGGTCGAGACGGGCACCGCCACCATGGGCGAGGCCCATGAGCTGGGCCTCATACCCGAGGAGGGCTTCATGGACCTCGTAGAGGGGTTCTGGCGGGAGCTGGAGGAGAAGGCCGGCGCCGGAGGCCGCCTAGACTACTGGGACTGGGTGGGCGCCGAGACATACCAGGAGACCGTGTACAGGGCATACCTCACAGTATTCCTGGTGAGTTACGGGTACGCCAACGCCGAGTGGGACAGGCTCCTGGAGGAGACGGTTATAGTGCATAACCCTGAGCCCAAGCCCGACCCAGGCAGGGACAAGGTCAGCCTACCCGTCATGGTGGACTACGAGGAGTGGATGAATTGGCGAAGAGGGTGAGCAAGGCCGAGCAGGCGTACGCCCGCAAGGTGA